>JANMPF010000252.1:0-3374 GCA_031369725.1 Rhodobiaceae bacterium
AGGCCGGCCACCCTTCGGTGTTGACATGAAAATCACCGACGATGCCGACAACGAGCTCGCCCATGACGGCAAGGCATTTGGCCGACTGAAGGTGAAGGGGCCAGCCATTGCCGCTGCCTATTTCAAGGGTGAAGGCACATCATCCTTTGACAGCGACGGCTGGTTCGACACCGGCGATGTGTCCACCATTGATGCATGGGGTTTCATGCAGATCACTGACCGCTCCAAGGACGTGATCAAATCGGGCGGCGAATGGATTTCCTCAATCGACCTTGAAAACGCGGCCGTGGGATGCGCTGGTGTGGCCGAAGCCGCAGCCATTGGTTTGCCGCACCCGAAATGGGACGAACGACCCCTGCTGGTCATCGTCAGAAAACCGGGTGAAGACGTTTCAAAGGAACAGGTACTGGCCCACATGACCGGCAAGGTTGCCAAATGGTGGATGCCCGACGATGTGGCTTTTGTTGCAGAAATTCCCCACACGGCAACCGGCAAGATCTCAAAACTCATGTTGCGCGAGCGCTTCAAGGACTATCGGCTGCCCGTGGCGTGAATGCCATCAGCCAACCGCCTTGCCTTGTTAGCTAATGGAAATCCCGCGATTTGGGTATGCTGCGAACATCGCGCGGATGGCGGTGTTTGGCTGCCTGCGAACTGAAGGGCGGTGCCTGTGTCACATCTTCCGACAGGCGTTCCAATTCATGTGACCGGTCGAAGATGCGTTGCGCCACAAGATGGACAACGCCTTCCGGGCCGCGTTGCACCCTGCCCTCAACCAGCAGTAACCGCGCCCCCATAATCTCGCGACGGAAAGTTTCAACCAGCCTGGGCCAGACCACGATATTGGCAACCCCCGCTTCGTCGCTGAGTGTGGCAAATACCACACCTGCATCACCCGGCATCTGGCGCACCAGTACGATGCCTGCACAGGACGCGCGCAAGCCATCCCGTGCTTTTGAAATTTCCGCGCAATCCAGCACACCTTCGCTACGAAACAGGTCACGCAGAAAAAACATGAGATGGGCCCGAAGCGATAGACGCAACATCTGGTAATCGGCAAGAACATGTTCGCTCAGCGGCATCGCAGGCAGCGGTGCTATTTCTTCCTCTGCCTGTTCGTCGACATATTGCGCGGCAAATAACGGCAATGCCTCATCATCGGCGATGCGGCGAACCGCCCACAGGATTTCCCGGCGATCCATGGCAATCGACTGGAAGCTGTCGGCTTCCGCCAGAATGATGAGGGCACGTTTCGGCAGTGGTACCCGCCGTGCGACATCGCCAACCGCACGATAGCCATTGCCGCGCGACGTGAGCAGTGTCGCAGCCCAGCTTTCATGGAAGCCGCCAATCTGGCGAAATCCCAATCGCAGCGCCAGCGAACCATTGGGGCAGAGCTCAAGGCTATTGTCCCATTCGCTGAAATTCACATCCACATGGCGTACTTCCACCTCATGCTCGCTGGCATCACGTACGATTTCGGCTGGCGCATAAAAGCCCATTGGCTGTGAGTTCAGCAAGGCACAGGCAAACGCCGCCGGGTGATATTTCTTGATCCAGGCCGAGACATAGACAAGATGGGCGAAACTTGCAGCATGGCTTTCAGGAAAGCCATAGGACCCAAAGCCTTCGATCTGCTTGAAGCAGCGTTCGGCAAATTCCCGGGCGTAGCCACGCCCCACCATCCGGCCCACGAATTTTTCCTTGAAATTGTCAATCGTGCCAACATTGCGAAAGGTTGCCATGGCGCGGCGCAAGCCATTGGCCTCTTGCGGGGTAAATTTCGCGGCCACAATGGCCAGCCGCATCGCCTGCTCCTGAAACAGCGGAACACCTTTTGTTTTGCTGAGCACGTTTCGCAACTCGTCCCGGTCGCCATGTTCGGGTGCGGGTGATGGATACTCGACCGGCTCAATGCCGCTGCGCCGCCGCAGATAGGGATGAACCATGTCGCCCTGGATGGGACCGGGCCGCACGATTGCCACTTCGATGACAAGATCATAGAACTCTTTCGGTTTCATCCGCGGCAGCATGTTCATCTGCGCCCGGCTTTCGACCTGAAACACGCCGATGGCATCTGCCTTCTGCAGCATTTCATATACTTTGGGATCTTCACGCTCCACATTGGCCAGGTCATATGATTTGCCCTCATGGATGCGAATGAGATCAAAGGCCTTGCGGATGCAGGTAAGCATGCCAAGGGCGAGCACATCGACCTTCATCATGCGCAAGACATCAATATCGTCCTTGTCCCATTCAATGAAGTGGCGATCCTCCATTGTTGCAGGCCCCACCGGCACGATCTCGTCGAGCCGGTCATGCGTCAGCACAAAACCACCCACATGCTGGGAGAGATGGCGCGGGAAACCGCTGAGTTCGTTGGCAGCTTTTACCGCGCGTGCAACCAATTGGTTTAACGGATCAAGCCTGCCCTGCCGGACCTGTGAATCCTTCAACTGGCTGCCCCAGCTTCCCCACACACTGCTGGAGAGATTTGCGGTCACGTCCTCGCTGAGGCCAAATACTTTTCCCGCCTCGCGAATGGCACTGCGCGGACGAAAACAGATAACGGTGGCAGTCAGTGCAGCCTTGTGACGGCCATATCGCCTGTACACATTCTGGATGACCTCCTCGCGCCGCTCGTGTTCGAAATCAACGTCGATATCAGGTGGCTCCTTGCGCTCTTCGCTGATGAAACGTTCAAACAGCAAATCGATTTGCATGGGGTCAACGGCAGTGATGCCGAGCACATAGCAGACGGCGGAATTTGCCGCAGAACCCCGCCCCTGGCAGAGAATGTTCTGGCTTTTCGCAAAACTCACGATGTCGTGGACCGTCAGGAAATAAGGGGCAATTTCCATCCTGGCAATGAGTGACAGTTCCTTTTCCAGCACGCGGGCCACCTTGTCGGGAATGCCGCCCGCATAGCGCCATGCAGCCCCTTGCCAGGTAATGTCGTGCAAATGCTGTTGTGCTGTCTTTCCCTTTGGTATTGGCTCGTCCGGATAATTGTATTTGAGCTGATCCAGCGAGAATGTGATCAGGCCAGCAAAGCGGACGGTTTCGGTAATGGCTTCAGGCGCTTCATGAAAGAGTTCCGCCATCTCGTCTGCTGGTTTGAGATGCCGTTCGGCATTGATCTCCAGAAGCCGGCCCGCTTCGTTCAACGTGACATGCTCGCGAATGCAGGTGACGATGTCCTGCAGTTCGCGCCGCCCGCGACAATGATAAAGCACATCATTGCTGGCAAGCAACGGCACACCAGCTGCATGGGCCACGCGTTGCCACTCGCGCAGGCGGCGTTGGTCATCGCCGTGATGCGGCATGGATACCCCAAGCCAAACCCGGCCAGCTGCGGCAGAAAGCAGGCTTTC
>JANMPF010000282.1:0-3159 GCA_031369725.1 Rhodobiaceae bacterium
AAGCTTTGGCAGATTGAAATGCTGTTGCGTGGATATCATGTCACGCCGCGCGGCATGCTGGCGCTTTCCCTGCCTTTTGGGCACAGCCATGCTGATGCTTTTGTCGATGCCTTTGATGACTTTCTGGCCATTCACAAGCCAATTCTTCCGCGGGTTGCTTGAAAATGTCATTTGCAAAACTCGACGAACAGGCACGAAAGCTGGAGGCGTTGGAGCATGCGCAATCCATGCTGAGTGTTGATGAGGCGGTGCAGATGCCTGCCGGCGGCGGCGAGAAGCGGGCTGAAGCCATGGCCATGCTGGCTGGCATGTATCATGAGCTTGCGACTGCGCCACACATCGCGGATTGGATTTCCAAGGCAGAAAGCGAGCCTCTGCAGGACATGCAGCGGGCGGCTTTGCGTGAATTCAAACGCGTCTATACCAACATGACCTGCCTTTCAGCGGAATTTGTGCAGCGTCAAGTGGGGGCACAGGTGCGCTCGCAGCAGCTTTGGCGCGAATTGCGGCCGTCAGGCGACTGGAAGGGGTTTCTTCCCGCCTTTGAAGGCATTGTTGCATTGGTGCGTGAAGAGGCAGACCTGCGGGCGGCAGCGCTTGGGCTTTCGCCCTACGACGCGATGATCGAGCAATATGATCCCGGCAATCGCACTGCTGACATTGCACCCATATTTTCAGAATTGAAGACCTTTCTCAAAACTTTTGTTCCACAAGCCATTGCGCATCAGGGTGGAAAATCGGTGAAACCGCTTAACGGGCCATATCCCATTGAAAAACAAAGGGCACTTGGGCTCGACATGATGAAGGCCATTGGGTTTGACTTTGACCATGGGCGGCTTGACATTTCGCATCATCCGTTTTGCGGTGGTGTTCCAAGCGATGTGCGGATGACAACGCGCTATGAAACAGGAGATTTTCTTTCAGCACTCATGGGTATCATGCATGAGACTGGACATGGGCTTTACGAACAGGGCCTGCCCAAGGCATGGTCGCATTGGCCGGTGGGCCGGGCGCGCGGCATGGCATTGCATGAAAGCCAGAGCCTGTTTGTGGAAATGCAAATTGCGCGCAGTGCAGAGTTTTGGGAATGGGCCATGCCAAAAGTGCGGGAGCATTTGGGAGCGGGCGCCATCGAAGGCTGGGAGCTTGACGATATCATGGCCCATGTGCACCAGATCAAGCCCGGCCGCATCCGGGTTGATGCGGATGAAGCGACCTATCCACTACATGTGATCATGCGGTTTGAAATTGAGAAGGAACTGGTATCGGGTGCCTTGGCTCCCAAGGATTTGCCCGAGGTTTGGGACAGCAAGATGAAAGACTATCTGGGTCTTTCAACGATCGGCAATGCCGGCGACGGGCCGATGCAGGATGTGCATTGGCCGAGCGGTGCCTTTGGCTATTTTCCAAGCTATACCTTGGGCGCCATGATTGCTGCCCAGCAATGGGCGGCGATTGAGAAAGCCAATGCAAATGTGCGCGATGACATGCGCCATGGCCGTTTTGATGGTGTCAACGATTGGCGGCGTGACAAGATCTGGTCGAAAGCCTCGCAGTTTTCAACCCAGGAAATTCTGCGTCAGGCCACCGGCGAACCATTGCGGGTCAGCTATTTTACCGATCACCTGAAACAGAGGTATCTCAGTTGACGCTAGCCAGCCAAGGCAGATTTTATCGCCGCGATGATGGTTACAGCGGATGCAGCGCCAGGGTCCATATGACCGAGTGATCTATCGCCCAGTCGTGCCGAGCGGCCTTTGGTGGCGATCATGGTCTTGGTTGCCTCCGCACCATCGCGCGCGGCTGAAAGGGCAGCCTCTAAACATTGCACCAGATCCAAGCCATCTGCATGCGCCGTTTCAATTGCACGGGAAGCGGGGTACCAGGCATCAATCATGGTTTTTTCGCCTGGCTCTGCCTTGCCGCGTTCCTGGATGCCTTTTGCCATCGCCTGCACGATGTGAACCACATCACTGTCAGCCAATTGGGCTTTACCTTTAACGGCAGCACCGGCGCGCAGCAGTGCGGTGGCATAGAGGGGTCCTGATGAGGCGCCCACGGCATTGAGAAAGGATTTTGCTGCAAGATTGAACACGGTGGTTGGCTCTGTCGTTGATGTGTCAATCGCTGACAAAGCGATGCGTACCGCATTGAACCCCAACTCCATGGCAACGCCATGATCGGCATCACCGATAGCACCGTCCAACGCACAGAGCCTGTCTTTGTCAGCGCTCAAGGCATCGGTAATCGCGTCAAACATTTTTACAAGTTGTGGGGTCGTAATTTGCTGCATCAACCCACCCGGAACATTGCGCAGTTGCAGGGGTGGTCCAACATTCTTGTGAGCTCGGCATCAAGGTGCATGAGTGTAATGGAAGCTCCCGCCATTTCCAGTGATGTGCAATAGTATCCAACCCATGTTGCATGAATGGCAACGCCAGCCGAATCCAGGCGCTGCTTCACCCGGCGGTTCATGATATAGAGTTCCATGAGGGGAGTGGAGCCCAGCGAATTGACGAGAACGGCAACCCTGTCACCCCTGCTGAGCGACATTTCGTCGAGAATGCGATCCAGCATGTCATCGACAATCTGGTCGGCTGGTTTCAGGGCACCACGCGCAATGCCGGGTTCGCCATGAATGCCCATGCCGATTTCCATTTCATCGGGACCCAAATCAAAATTGTGGCGGCGGGTTTGCGGCAATGAGCAGGGGCTCAAAGCCACCCCCATCGTATAGGTGTGGTCATTGGCTTTGCGTGCCACACGCTCACATTCAGCAAGCGAGAGGTTGAGATCGCAAGCCGCACCTGCCGCCTTGAATATGAAAAAATTACCAGCAACACCGCGGCGGGTTTCGCGTTTACTTCGGGGTGCCGAAGCTACATCGTCGGTGGTCAAAACAGTCCGAACCTCAATGTCATCCATGGCCAGCATTTCCGCGGCCATATCAAAGTTCATCACGTCGCCAGCATAGTTGCCATACATGAACAATACACCAGCGCCACCACTTGCAGCCATGGCGCATGCGACAATGGGGTCGGGCGGAGGCGATGCGAATACATTGCCAATTGCCGCAGCATCGGCGAGGCCTTTGCCGACAAAGCCCAAAAATGTTGGCTCATGGCCAGAACCACCGCCGATCACAAGACCAACCTTGCC
>JANMPF010000275.1:0-2472 GCA_031369725.1 Rhodobiaceae bacterium
CTCGACACATCAAAAAGGGTTGTTGCGGCGATTCAGAAAACGGGGCGGGGGAAACGTGGCTAAATCATTTCTTGTGGAGATTCTGGAAACTGAAATAATTTCAAAATTCTGGTCCACCCTTACCAAAATTACCCTGAACTATACACGCAGTGACGGGCATTCCCAGGTTTTGGTTCGCGAAGTGAATGATCACGGATCGGCTGCTGCCGTACTGGCCTATGACCCCGCCCGCAAGACTGTCCTGCTAGTCAAACAAATGCGCATCGCTGCCTATATGGTTGGTTACGAGGAACCAATGATTGAGGTGTGCGCGGGGTTGTTGGATGGTGATGATCCTGAAAGCTGTGCGTTGCGCGAAGCGGAAGAAGAACTTGGATTTCAGATCCATAATTTGCAATTTGTGAGCAATGCTTTCACGAGTCCGGGGGCACTGACCGAACGCATCAGCCTGTTCGTTGGCAACTACGCACCTCACGACAAAATCAGCCATGGTGGCGGCAACGTGGCGGAAGGTGAAGACATTGAAGTGATCGAGCTTTCACTCGCCTCGGCCTACCGGATGATTGCAAGCGGTGCAATTGTTGACGCAAAAACGATCATGCTTTTACAGCACGTCATGCTGAGTTAGGCGGCAACGTCGCGCAGGGCACCGGGGCCAGGAATAGCGCCTTTGGGGCACTTGCCTGCGATGATCATGCCCAGAACTTCGTCGTGATTGACATCAGTCGTGCGGGCCGAACCAACAACCTTGCCGTTTTTCATGACGGTAAGCCGGTCAGCGAGATCAAATACGTCATGCAAGTCGTGGCTGATGAGGAATATGCCAATACCCTCAGCCTTCAACTGCTTGATAAGCTCACCCACCTGGGCGGTTTCGGCAGGCCCCAGGGCTGCCGTGGGCTCATCCATGATCAGGATACGCGCATTGAAGTGGATGGCGCGGGCAATGGCCACGGACTGACGCTGACCACCGGAAAGCTTCATCACAGGCTCTTTGAAACGCCGGAAATTGGGATTGAGGCGATGCATGACCTTGCGGGTTTCGGCCTCCATTGCCACGTCATCCAGCGTGCCGAAAGGGGTTCGAAGTTCGCGACCCAAATAAAGATTGGCGGCGGCATCCACATTGTCTGCAAGTGCCAGCGTTTGGTAAATAGTTTCAATGCCAAGCGCCTTTGCATCGCGCGGATTGTTAACCGTTACCTCACTTCCGTCGATGTAGATTTGACCTGCATCACGCCTGTAGGCCCCCGACAAAACCTTGATAAGCGTTGATTTTCCCGCACCATTATGGCCAAGCAGGCCCACCACTTCGCCTGGATAGAGATCGATGCTTGCATGATCAACCGCTTTGATGCCCCCGAAAGCAATTGAGATGTCACGCATTTCTATCAAGGGTGTGCCACGTTGCGCAGGCGCTGCCGGCGTTGCCACAATGCCTGTTGGAGCTGTGGGAGCCTTGGTCTTCCTTACAGATTTCTTTGCCATTTCTGCCTCCCTCTACTGCACACGCCTGCGATATACCTGATCAATGAAAACGGCGATGACCAGCACGGTTCCCACCACAATATCCTTGTAGGCAGATTCGAAATTGAGAAGTGTCATTCCCGATTGCAGGGACTGCATCAGCAAGGCGCCGAGCATGGCGCCATAAATAGTACCGATGCCACCGGCGAGCGATGTACCGCCAATGACGGCGGCGGCAATGACATAGAGCTCATTAAGTGTGCCAAGTGCGGTTGTTGCGGCATCGAGGCGGGCCGAGGATATAACTGCCGAAATCGCCACCAGTATGCCCATCAGCATAAATACTTTTACTTTGAGCTGCTTGGTATTGATACCGGCCAGCTCAGCTGCTTCCGGATTGCCGCCTGTGGCGTAGATATAACGACCAAAGCGGGTGCGCGTTGCAATGAAGGTCATGATCATTCCGACGGCGATTGCAATGAGAACCGGTATGGCATAACCCGTATAGTAAATCAGGCCCTCGGAGCAGCGCACGATTGCGTCTCCTACCTTGCAGATGGCGTTGCCGTCCTTGTACTCGATGCCTGCTGGAATGAGAATATTATTGTCGATTGCATATTTCTCGATGACCTTTGGTGCCCAAGGGTAGGAATTGACAATCCAGGTCGCGCCTAAAACCATGACACTGCCGATAATACCCAGAACATATTCCGCCCACATGGGACGCAGGGTGAATTTGAAACGCATGCGTTGCCGCCTGTCGTTTATGATTGCCGAAACAATGGCGATACAAGCCAATACTGCCAGCACCCAGCTCCAGAAGGGGCCGATGGAACCGAGGGGACCACTGCCACCAATGAGTTTGAAAGTCTTGTCCATAGGAGCAACGGTTACGCCGCTGGCAAGCAAGAACCCGGTTCCGCCATAGGCGATCAAGCCGCCAAGGGTGACAATAAACGCGGGGATTTGGGCGTAGGAGACCAGCATTCCGTTGAAGGCCCCGAT
>JANMPF010000277.1:0-8574 GCA_031369725.1 Rhodobiaceae bacterium
CACAGCGCGATAAAATTTGGCATTCTCCCAATGGGCACATTCAACCATTTTGCCCGCGACTTGGGCATCCCGACTGATATGGAAAAGGCAGTCGAAATCATAATCGCCGGCCATTGACTTCACCGGCATCAACCGATTCTACCTGGCCGGCGATTATGATTTCGACTGCCTTTTCCATATCAGTCGGGATGCCCAAGTCGCGGGCAAAATGGTTGAATGTGCCCATTGGGAGAATGCCAAATTTTATTGCGCTGTGCCCAACTATCGCTGCTGCCACAGCATTGATTGTTCCGTCGCCGCCGCCAGCGACAATAATATTGTAATCTTGCTCCATTGCATCCTTCGTCAGCGTGGTGATCGAACTGCCGTCTCGCGGTTCAAGGATTTTGGGTATAATTCCGTGCTTGGCAAACAGTTCACCTATAAGTCGCGTGGGAGATTCCCCAGCACTGCCCGAGTTACTATTGATGATGCAGCAAATCCGCATTCTTGCTCATGCTTTTAACAATCGACTGTGCTTGTGCTTGATCAAATGGAAAGGACGCCACCAGTGGCTAACCAGCAGCGTCTCTCTCGTTGACTTCAATGCACTTACTCGACAGGCGGGCAAACCTGAACGTTGGGATCACAAATGACCTTGCCCTGTCCATCACTGTTTGCAGGTTGTTCTGCCTTTTTCTTCTTTTTCTTGCCATTTGCCGGAGGTGTCTGTGTATCGGCAGGCACCGCTGCTTTCTGATCTATGGTCTGCTGATCATTTGCGCCAGCATCTTTCTTCTTTTTGGACTTATCTACAGGCGCATCAGCGGTTGCATCACCCGTGTCAGCTGGCAGGGTATCAAGGGCCTTGTCCTTCTTGGGTTTGACCACAGGAGTCTCAGCTATCGGGGCAGTTGCATCAGGCTGCTGGATTTCAGCAGGCTGCTGCGTATTTGCATCCGGCTGGTCAGTTTTTATGATTGGCTTGCCGCTTTTGTCTTTGCCTTCAACCGGGGCAACCGGGGCAACCGGGGCAACCGTAACCGGGGCAACCGTTTGATCGGCTGGCTGATCCTCTGGCTTAATGCCCTTGGCTTTGCGCTCCGTTACAACCTCTTCAACCTTAAGTATTTTTTTAGGTTTGACATTTGCCTCATCCTTCACTTCGGGATTGAAAATAGTAACGGAGTTGGTATCAACCTTGCCCACAGCTTCTGGGCTATTTACTGCTTTCTCTTCCAGCACCTTCACCTGCGTGTTGGTCGCCTTCTCGATGGAGTTGACTTCAATCACATTGTTGATGACGATATTGTTTTCAATGCGGACTGTCTCTGGGGTACCTTGCTGCACAACGGTGCGGACACGGTCGCGGTCACGTATGACTTGTCCTGATAGGTCGAGAGACAGGAACGCCGAGACCGGAACCGCCTGCCAGTAGTAATCAGGAATATCCCCAATGGTGATGCTGATGTCTACATCGTTACCGTGGCGGGGTGGCAAGGGAGCCCAGGCTATTTCGTTGTCAGCGCGGCTCCAGACGACCCACGCCGGTGCCCAACGGCGACCAGGCACCCAGTACCAGCCAAATTCGCGGGAATAGCCCCAACGGCCATAATGATAGGTGGCCCAGCCAAATCTTTCATTGGATACCCACAACCAGCCATAGCGATGGGTATAGGCCCAGTGGCCACGGGTATAGGGCCGCCAACCGCGATCCACATGGACTGGCAGCCAAACGTATCGGTCCTGATAGAATACCCAGTTGCCATAGGGCTGCAGGCGGTCATAAAATGTTCCTACATTGATATTTATAGAGACGTTGGTTGCAGCTTGTGCAGGTATAACTGGCGAAAACACACTTGCCGCAAGTGTCGAAGCCGCAAGCAAGATGCAACTCGCAGCGGCAGTTCTCATAATTCTGCTTTTAAACGTCATTTCGAACTCCCATTGAAAATAATTCACTGGAGCCTTCAACGTCTCAGAGCGGGAAATGTTCCCACCCATATTGCCCTACTTGCAATATTTGCCACCACAGCTGGAAATGCTCAGCTTTTCTGCCGTATTTCTGCCACGAAATCACCTTCGGGAATTCGGGAACAATTCCTGCCACGCCCGGTTAGGTGGGCAGTCGCTGTCAACAGGCAGCGCACGTTCAAAACCCGCTAATCATAGAACTTTAAGGAGACTCAAAATGCTCATGAACAAATCGATTATTGCTGCTGCTGTTGTTGCTGCAGGGCTGTCTGCTGCACCAGTTTTTGCTGCGAACACGGCGAACTTCGGCCAAGTCATATCGTCTATTCAGGCTTCGAAAACTGGAGCCATGCAGATTCAATCACTGACGACCGTGAGCAGCGTGAACGTCGTAAAGGTCAATGCTCTTCTAAAGGGGAAAAACGTGAAGGCATTGGATAACGCAATGATGAAGAATAAAGGTGATATCGCCTCACTTCGCGCCGCAATGACAGCCAACACGACAGTTAAGACAGCGTTGGCCACCGCCCACGTAAACGTCTCAACCGTAGTGGCAGCCAACATCGCGGGCAACGGCGTTCTCACGGTTTATGTGCGCTAGTATTTGATAATTCGTGGCGGCGGTTCCGGACATCGCCGCCACCTTGATATTGCGCGGCAGGCAATCAGTTCTTAAGGGCACTCCCCAGCTTTACCAAGTGCCAGGCAACTATACCCAAAACCCTGAAAAATCCTAGTTGCAGACCCAAACTCTCCGATGCTCGATTCTGAAGCGATCATGATAACGGTTCCATTTTTTCACTGCGACATATTCGTATCCACAATCGCCGTTGTCATAACCATCGTAGCCATCATAACCGTCATCAATGACAGGATAGGCGGGATAGACTGGATATGGTGCGGGGTAATACTGCGGGTAGCCACCGCCCAGATTGATATTCACGTGAATTTTGGCCGAAGCCGTAGAGGCAGCAGCTGTTGCAAGTAGCGCCACAGCCGATGCAGCGATAAAGAGTTTGCGGATCATGATTTCGTCCCTGGCGGTTGAATTCGAATACCATTGGAATTTGAAGGTGGTATTTGTATGGCGGGTGATGTTGACTCAGTAACAAGTCGAAAGACCAGACAGCCAATTCGGAGTATGGTTAACAAGAATTGTTTGCTCCGTCCAGTCAAAACCCAATTCAAACCGTCATTCCAGCGCCAACCACCTCAAGCCAAAGCCTTTGCAATTGCATGCAGGGCGGCAAACATTGCCACATCAAACGGCCGGTTGAGAAAGTCTGGCGCACTGGCGAGCTTTACAGCCACCATGTTGTAATCCCAGTTGATGTAGATGAGTTGGCCGAATACGCCCTTGGCCAAAATCGCCTTTGCAGCGGGCTCTTCAATCCAGAACTGGTTTTTGTAAGCGCCCTGCGGCAGTGAAAATGTATAGGGCTCTTTGAAAATGCCATGATTGCCGTGACGTGTAGCTTCAATCCAAGACGGCGGAATGACACCGGCACCTTGCTCCAAAATCATTTGTCCGAAGCGCCCATAATCGCGCAGCGTCGCGTTCAGTCCACCATCGGCCAGCGCAAAGCCGGCACTGTCAACCGTCATGCACCCACTTTCTTCCATGCCCGCCTTCTGCCAGATCTCTTCCGACAGAAGCTGCGTGAGGCGCTTGCCAGTCACCCGCTCCATGCAAAAGGCCAGAACATCAGTTTCAATGGAGCGATAGGCAAACAATTCGCCATGCGGGCGCACAACTTGGGTAAGTCCCATGACCAATTCCCACATGTTGCGCGGCCATCTGAATGCCGGATCACTGTCAGGCGGAACAGGTTTCCAGCCATCTGCCACATCCAGCTGTCCTATATCCGAATAGGGATTGGTATAGTCCTCATCAAACCGTGTGCCCGTGGTCATGTCGAGTACCTGCTGCAGGGTGGCCCCACGCCAACCCGTTTGCTCAAGCTCCGGCAAATAGGTCGTCACCAACGCGTTCACATCCAGAACCCCTTGCGAAACCAGAATGCCCGCCACCATGCCGGTGAAGGATTTCGCCACCGACTGCGAGAGATGCAGCGTGCGCCCATGCATGCCGTTAAAATAACGCTCATAGGAAATGGCACCATTCTTCAAAACCAGAAATCCATCCGTGTACGTCTCATCTAGCAGGCCCATGAGTGTTGTGGGCGTGCCCGCACTGTCAACCACCGCCAATCCATCGAGATCAACATCCGCCCGCGGCAGCACCCGAACCGGCCCGGTTCCGCGCCATACCTCGGCCGTCGGCAAAATCTCGCGCACGTGCTGAAACGCCCAGCGGTTCCATGGGCCACGGTCCCAATCCATTTTGGGTGGCACCAGTGCAGGCGGCGAGCCTTGCATGATCGGCAGCATCGCATCGGAGTTTTTATAAGACGGCATGAGCATTTCCCCCCAAACAAAAAGCCCCGGCAGTTTCCCGCCGGGGCCACAGATGGTTTAGCTTAACCTTTAAGCTTGGTCCAGATCTTGTTGTAGATCTCGACAACATTGGGCGGGCAGGGCGGCACAAATTCTGGCACAGGTGCATCGGCAGGCCGATTGAGCTCCGGGGATGCCGCCAGGTCCTTGGACATGAATTCATGGCTGCCGGTAATGCCATTGTCGTAGCCGGCAAAATCCGAGGCGAGTGCGGCATTCTTCGGGTCGAGCATGAAATTCTGGAAAAGCTTTGCGTTTTCCAGGTTGGCAGCACCCTTCAACACCGACACATTGTCCATCCATCCCTCAATGCCTTCTTTGGTATAGGCAAATGCCGCCGTCGGAAGCTGCTGGCGGATGCGGTAGGAATCGCCATTCCAGTCCTGCGTCACGTCAACGTCACCGGATGTCATCTTGGCCTGGGTGTCATAGCTGAAGGTTTTCCAGAAAGGTTTCGCCGCAGTGAGGAGATCACTCACCTTTTTCAGGTTCTCCTTGTCGGCACCGCAACGTGGCACACCCAGATAGCGCTCGGCTGCATGCATGACCGAATTGACGTCATCAAGCATGTTGATGCGGCCCTTCAATTCATCTGGCGGGTTGAACATGATAGCCAGCGTATTGTAGTCACCTTTGTACTTGGCCGTATTAATGGTAAAAGTAGTCATGCCGAATTGCCATGGTACAGTGTAGTGGCGGCCTGAATCCCAGTAAACATCGGCAAATTCGGGACGGATGTTTTTATAATTTGCCATGCTGTTGGGTTCGGTCTTTTCAAGCAAACCGTCATCAATCATGATTTTCACGGTGTAGTCGGACGGAACAACGATATCATATCCGGAATTGCCGGCCCGCACCTTGGACAGCATTGTTTCGTTTGAATCATAGTCGTCAACCGTGATCTTGACGTCAAACTCTTTCTCAAATTTTTCGACGAGTTTGGGGTTGGTATAATTGCCCCAGTTGTAGATATGCAGTTCGCCTGCGGCCAGCGCCGGCCCGGCCACTAGTAACATCGAAGCGGCGGAGGCCGCCACCATAAGCATTTTCTTCATTTTCAGTCTCCCTGTTGGTCTTGACAAAAATTCACTTGCGGCTGCGCGCGATCAAAAACGATACGGAAATGAACGCGATGGAAACCAGCAGCAGGATTGTTGAAATGGCATTGATCTCCGGTGTCATGGGTCGACGGATCTGGTTCCAGATGAATAGCGGCAATGTTGTTTGCCCCGGCCCTGCAACCAGTTGCGTAATGGTAAAATCATCAAATGACACAATAAAGGCAAGCGCTGTTCCAGACATGATGCCAGGAACCAGCAGCGGCAGCGTAATCCGCTTGAAGGCCTGCCAGGGCGGCGCATAGAGATCGGCCGCCGCATTTTCGAGCGTCAGATCCATGTCTTCAAGCCTCGCGCGGATGGGCATGTAGGCAAAAGGAACGCAAAACACCGTATGCGCCAATACAATGTTTCCGATGCCGAAGTTGAGGCCGAAAGCACCGGCAATCAACGCGAAGAATGAGAGTGTGGCTACGGCAGTGATGATTTCCGGCACCATCAGGGGCAAGTTGATGATCATGAAAGCAGTTCCCATGCCCTTCCAGGGCTTTACCCGGGTCGTGCCAACCGCGGCAAGGGTTGCCACAACGGTGGAAAGAATTGTAGCCGAAATCGAGATGATCATCGTGTTTTTGGCCGCACCATAAAATTCTGCGTTTTGGAGCGCGCTGAAATACCAGTGGATGCTGAAAGACTGGAACCGCGTGATGGCATTGCCGCCGTTGAAGGAAAACATGATCAGGATCACGATGGGCGCGTAAAGAAGGATAAGACAGATGGTTGCAATCGTGCGGAAGCCGGTTTGCTCCTTGATGTCGATGATTTTCAGCGCCTTAGCCATGCTTCAACTGGCCCGACGTATTCTTTACGTAATAGTACAGAGCCACCAATACGACCGCCATCAGGATCAGTGCCTGGGCTGAGCCAAGCGGCCAGTTCCGCCCCGAGCCGAATTGCTGCGCAATCAGGTCACCGATCATCAGATGGGTGCCACCGCCCAGAATGAGCGGTGTTACATAGGCGCCAAGGGCCGGGATGAACACCAGCAGGCTGCCCGCAATAATGCCTGGCATCGACAGTGGAATGATCACCCGCCACAGCACCTGGCGACGGGTTGCATAAAGATCGTAGCCTGCTTCAACAAGCCGGAAATCCAGTTTTTCAAGGCTCGAATACAAAGGCAGAACCATGAATGGCAAAAACGAGTAAAGCAGGCCAAGCATGATGGCGAAATTCGTATAGAGCATGCCAATCGGCTTTTCAATGATGTGCAGCCAAATCAGCGCGTCATTGATCAGGCCTTCGTCGCGGATAATGAACATGATGGCGATGGTGCGCACCAGCAGGTTGGACCAGAACGGAATGGTCACCAGCAACACCCACCAGTTGCGTTGCGCGGGCGGGCGTGTGGCCATGTAGTAGGCAGTGGGGAATCCAAACGCCAGGCAAATCAACGTAGTTGCGAGCGCGAACACCACAGAGCGCAAATAAATGATGAGGTAGTCCGGCACGAACTGCAGTGTGTCATCAAAAATGTCCTTTTGGAAAAGGAAGTTCAGGTAGGCATCTGTTGAGAACTTCCATTCCACCCCGCCATAGGGGGCCGCTTTCAGGAATGAATAGACCAGAATGATGAGCAGTGGAACAACGCCAAAAATACCAACCACCAGAATTGCCGGCATCGACAGCAGGCGGTTGCGCTTCATGCCGGCGTTTTCGGCTGCCAATGCCACTTCCGCAGCTTTGGAGAGCGGGGTTGCCATCATCAGTCCTTCAACACTTGTGCCGCACCCGCCTCGATCGTGATCCCGACGTTTGCACCTTTTTTGAATTCATTCTCGCCCGCCCGGCTGTTCTGGTGGCGCACCACAAATTCACCACCGCCAGAAAGCTTGACGTGATAATGGGTGTCGGTTCCGAAATACACGATGTTTTCAAGCCTGCCCGATAGTGGTGCCCTCTTCTTGTCTGCCACAATATCCGCATGCTCGGGGCGCACCACCACCGTCACGCGGCCTGCGGGCTTGAACCCTTCCGCCACACCTGCCGTAATCGTGGCCCCGGCATCAAGCGCCACCTTCGCCAACCCCTTGGCCTGCGTGAGCAGTTTGCCTTCAAGGAAATTTGTTTCGCCAATGAAGTTTGCCACAAAGCGTTCAGCCGGCCGGTCATAAATATCGCGGGGGCAACCCACCTGCAGAATATTCCCCTTGGACATGACCGCAATGCGGTCCGACATGGTAAGCGCTTCTTCCTGGTCGTGGGTTACAAACACAAACGTGATGCCGGTTTCGCTCTGCAGGCGTTTCAACTCAATCTGCATTTCCTTGCGCAGCTTGTAATCAAGCGCTGACAATGGTTCATCAAGCAGCAAAACCTTGGGCTCGGGTGCAAGGGCCCGCGCCAGTGCCACGCGTTGTTGCTGGCCACCCGAAATCTGGCTGGTCTTGCGGTTTTTCAATTCTTCCATGCGCACCAATCGCAGCATTGCATTGACGCGCGCCTCAACCTGCGCCTTTGGCTTGCCCTGCATTTCCAAACCAAAACCAATGTTTTGGCCAACCGTCATGTGGGGAAACAGCGCGTAGTTCTGGAACACCGTGTTCACCGGCCGCTCGTAAGGCGGCAGCGGTGCGATGTCTTGCCCGTAAAGCAAGATCTGGCCCTCGGTTGGAAAATCAAATCCGGCAATCAGCCGCAACAGCGTGGTTTTCCCGCAGCCCGAAGGGCCCAGCAATGTGAAAAACTCATTTTCACCGATAGTGACTGAAACATTGTCCAGTGCCTTGAGGCTGTCCTGCCCAGCTGACTGAAACACCTTCGAAACGCCGACAGCCGCAATGGCCGCCTTGCCTGTAGCCAAAATCAATCACTCCCCATCGTCTTGTTCCAGACGTTTACGTTTGTATCCTATGGGGAATTATCCATCTTGCCAATGGGGTCAGATGCGCGCAGCTAAACTGACCAGCCGCCATCTATAACCAGTGCCTGCCCGGTCACAAAGGCCGAGTCCTCGCTTGCCAGATAAACCACCATGGCTGCAATTTCTTCCGGCTGCGCCATCCGGCCCATGGGTTGCCTTGCAATGAAGGCCGCCTTGGCCGCC
>JANMPF010000295.1:0-1885 GCA_031369725.1 Rhodobiaceae bacterium
GCCTTGCGATGAGTCTGCCGTCGTCTGCTCCGATGGAAGAAACTACAAGTCCCAATGATTATCCCCTGGGAGCCGCCCGTGTGCAGTTGCATGATAATTACATCGTGTCGCAGACAGCGACAGGCATTGTACTCGTTGACCAGCACGCAGCCCATGAGCGCCTGGTCTATGAGCGCCTGAAGCGCGAGCGTGCGGACAAAGGCATCGCAACCCAGGCCTTGCTTGTGCCGCACGTCGTGGAGCTCGACCCCACGGACGTAGAACGCCTGTGTGATGCTGAAACTCTGCTGGCAAAATCCGGGCTTGTGCTTGAAGCCTTTGGCGCTGGCGCGATATTGTTGCGCGAAGTGCCAGCAGCACTTGCTGGCGCCGATGTGGCGGGCATCATCAAAGACATTGCGGCTGAACTGGCAGAACTGGGAGAAACCACCGCCGTGGATGAGCGCATCAACCATGTGCTGGCGACAATGGCGTGTCACAATTCGGTGCGCTCGGGCCGCAAGCTAAAGCCCGATGAAATGAATGCTCTGTTGCGCGAAATGGAAGCCACGCCAAATTCCGGTCAATGCAACCACGGCAGGCCAACATTTATCGAGCTCAAACTGGCCGACATCGAACGGTTGTTCGGCAGGCGGTAATATCTGCCCGCCCTGCCATCTGTTTCCCGTGGCAAAGCCTGCGGTTGTCCGCTATCCTTTGCTGGTCATGACCCAGTTCGTGCCGATGGTCTCCACCAATCGGTCGCTTCAGAAGCGATCGGCATTGGCCAATTTGCTAACCTATGCCGTGCTGGGTTTTTGGACTTTTGTCAGCCTGTTCCCGGTCTATTGGGTTGCCGTCACGTCGCTCAAGGGCGAGCATGAGATCGTTGATGGCCCTTTCTATGTTCCCTTTGTCGATTTCAAGCCTTCGCTTGACCCATGGGTCAAAATTCTCAGCTATGAAAATGATCATTTGCTCGTGCGGTTTTTCAACTCGGCGGTTGTGGGATTCACTGCAACACTCCTGACGGTGCTGTTTGCCGGAATGGCTGTCTATGGCTTGACACGTTTTCGGTCGGGACCCGTGTTGCGTTCCGACCGCATCGTCTTTGCAATTCTGGCAACCCGCGTCCTGCCGCCCGTTGTTGTTGCCCTGCCGATTTACCTGATGGCTCAATACACCGGCACCCTGGATACACGCACCGCCCTCATCTTCACCTACACGGCGGCCAATCTTCCCGTTGCCGTCTGGCTGCTGCTTCCTGTTTTCGGCAAAATGGCAACCCAGCAGGAAGAAGCAGCCCAGCTCGACGGGGCGTCGCACATGCGGATTTTCTTTTCGATCTTCTTGCCGATGGTGGCCACAAGCATCGCCGCCGTCGCTTTCCTGATATTCGTCCTGTGCTGGAACGAATACCTGTTTGCAGCCTATCTCGCAGGCAATCACGCCATGACGCTGCCGCCCTGGATGATTGGCCAGATGTCGATCAAGGAGGCCCAGACAGGAGGCGAGGGCGAAGAATGGGCCCAACTTTCTGCCGCAACAGTTTTTATGATTGTGCCGGTACTCGCCTGCACATTTCTCGCCCAGCGCTTTCTCGGCCGCATGGTCCTGTGGAGCAGGTAGGCTCAGCCCAACCAACGCGTTATTGCGGCGAAAGCTACCATGACGGATTATTACTCAGCGGCTTCCATGGATTCATCATCGTCAACCCGCGGGCGCGAGGCCATTTCCTTTTTCAGTTCTTCGGCCACAAGGAATGAAAGCTCCAAGGCCTGCGCCGCGTTGAGGCGCGGATCGCAGAAGGTGTGATAACGGTCGTTGAGGTCCACATCGGACACGGCGCGCACGCCGCCGGTGCATTCGGTGACGTCTTTGCCGGTCATTTCCACGTGGATGCCGC
>JANMPF010000303.1:0-2219 GCA_031369725.1 Rhodobiaceae bacterium
TTCAGCTGAAAAAATGCCCACCACCAGACCCTATGATTGGCCGGCGATTGTCAAGGATGTTGTGGGCTCCGGAATTATAACGTTCCTTATTCTCACCCCCATCGTTGCATTCAAAACCACACTTGATCAGGGTTCACTCACCTATTCCAGCCGTTGGCCCCTGGTATTTTTCCTTGCTGCCATTGTGGTTGTTGGCCGCTTGCTGTTCCACCTTCTGGTATGGAACCGCATTGAAAAGTCAAAACCCGCAAAAGCTGTAAGCACAACCCCCACCATCGCCTCGCAAATTGGCAAATATATAGGCCCGATCATGCTGGTGGTGGCACTCAGCCTCCCCTTCGTTGCCCATATGTTTCCCACCAGCGACAAACGCATTATCGATTTGGCCATTTACGTTTTGACCTACATCATGCTGGGTTGGGGCTTGAACATCGTCGTAGGCCTTGCAGGCCTTCTCGACCTCGGTTACGTCGCATTCTACGCCGTTGGTGCCTATGCTTACGCGCTTCTTTCGACGATCTATTTGCCGCAATGGTTTGGCACCGGAGTCATACCCTGGGCTTTCTATTTAACCTTCCCGCTTGCTGGATTGTTGGCTGCAACATGGGGTGTCATTCTTGGCTTTCCGGTGCTGCGCTTGCGCGGAGACTATCTTGCGATTGTGACCCTGGCTTTCGGAGAAATGATCCGCCTGGTACTGGTGAACTGGTTCTCCTTCACCAACGGTCCGCAGGGCATCATCGTTCCCAAGGCAACTTTCTTTGGCTTGCCTTTCAAAGACGAGCCAGAGAGTTTTGCAGCCTTCTTCGGAATTCCCTATGACCGCATTCATTTCTACATCTTCTTGTATTACGTCATTCTGGCCCTTGCCCTGCTCACATTTGTGGTGACAAATCGTTTGCGCCGCCTGCCGATTGGCCGCGCTTGGGAGGCGTTGCGCGAAGACGAAATAGCCTGTCGCGCCCTCGGCATCAACACAACGAATACCAAGCTTACGGCATTCGCGATCGGTGCCATGTTTGGCGGCTTTGCAGGTTCATTTTTTGCCGCACGCCAGGGTTTTGTATCACCAGAGTCATTTGTGTATCTCGAGTCAGCCATCATTTTGGCAATCGTTGTGCTGGGCGGTCTGGGTTCACAAATCGGCATCGTGTTTTCCGCAATTGCCATTATGGGCTCATTTGAGCTGTTTCGCGAAATGGACTTCCTCAAGGCCATATTGCCTCAAGGAACCGACCCCATCCAATTCCGCATGTTGGCAGTAGGTCTGGCAATGGTGTTGATGATGCGCTTCAGGCCACGCGGTTTTGTGACCAAGCGCGATCCCACCGTCTATCTGAAAGAGAAGAAAGCCGTGTCAGCCGATCTCGTTTCGCAGGGGCACGGCTAATGGCAGACTGGGAAGCAAATTCCGTGCTCCAGGTTGAGCGGCTCACCATGCGCTTTGGCGGATTGACGGCTATTTCTGAGCTGTCATTCAGTGCGGCGCGCAAAGAAATCACTGCCCTCATCGGCCCCAATGGCGCGGGCAAGACCACGGTGTTCAACTGCATCACCGGCTTCTACAAGCCAACCGAGGGCATGATCAACTTGCGCCATCCGGAAGGCCGCGAATTCCTGCTTGAACGCATGGACGATTATTTGATTACGCGCCATGCAAAGGTTGCCCGCACCTTCCAAAACATTCGCCTGTTCTCTGGCATGACGGTTTTGGAAAACCTGATGGTGGCCCAGCATAACACCCTCATGCGCGCCTCGGGCTTTACCATCGCCGGAATTTTCGGAAGCCCGGTTTATAAACGCGCCGAAGATGCAGCAATTGACAAAGCCAAATACTGGCTCAACAAGATCAATCTCATTGACCGTGCTGATGACCCTGCAGGCGATCTTCCCTATGGCGATCAGCGCCGCCTGGAAATTGCCCGTGCCATGTGCACAGATCCCATCCTCCTGTGCCTTGATGAACCTGCCGCAGGCCTCAATCCACGTGAGTCCGAAGAGCTGAACAAGCTGCTTCTCGGCATTCGCAAAGACCATGATGTGGCCATTTTGTTGATCGAGCACGACATGAGCGTGGTGATGGGTATTTCCGATCACATCGTTGTGCTGGATTATGGCCAGAAGATTTCAGATGGTTCGCCGTCGATGATCAAAAGTGATCCTGCCGTTATCCGCGCCTATCTTGGTGTGGAAGACGAAGTGGAAGCTGCCGATGTGGC
>JANMPF010000304.1:0-2447 GCA_031369725.1 Rhodobiaceae bacterium
TTGGCCTTCGCGGCAGTGATTTCAGCTTCATTCGCCGCGCTGATTTTTGATGATGCGGTGCGTATCGCTTCTGCCATGCCCAAGAGGGCGGCATTCTTCTGCCGGGTAGGTGCCAGAGCCAAAATACGCGCGGCTATGCGGGCATTTTTTCCAAGCTCCAACATGCTACAATCTTTCTCCTTTGGTCATCACGAGGTCGTCGCGGTGAATGATTTCATCGCGGCCGCGAAAACCTATGGCCTTTTCTATATCAGCAGATTTCAATCCTGCAATGCGTGATGCATCGGCGGAGTCATAGGCCACAAGGCCGCGCGCGATTTCGGCGCCTGCATGGTCGACAATGCTCACGGTATCGCCACGGGCAAAAGTGCCGCTTACGTGCCTCACGCCTGCAGGCAGCAGGCTCTTGCCCTTGCCCAGGGCGGTGCGCGCACCCTCATCAACCGTGAGGCGGCCCACGGGTTGCAGGGTACCCGCAATCCAGCGTTTGCGTGATTGCATGGCCGACAGGGGGGCCACGAACCAGGTGCAGCGTTCACCATCAACGATGCGCTGCAGGGGATGTGCTTCATGGCCGGAGGAAATCACCATGTTGCAGCCGGCACCGGTGGCAATTTTTGCCGCTTCGATCTTGGTGATCATGCCGCCGGAGCCAATGCCGGACACCGGTCGTCCCGCCATGGCTTCAATCTCGGGCGTGATGTCATTCACCAGGGGCATGAAGGTTGATCCTGCCTTGCCGGGAGGGGCGGTGTAGAGGCCGTCAATATCCGACAGCAGCACAAGGCAATCGGCGGACATCATGGAGGCCACGCGTGCCGCCAACCTGTCATTATCGCCATAGCGGATTTCGGACGTGGCAACCGTGTCATTCTCGTTGATGACGGGTACTGCACCTTGGGCAAGCAGGGTTGTGAGAGTGGCGCGGGCATTCAAATGGCGGCGGCGTTCCTCGGTGTCGGCAAGGGTCACCAAAACCTGGGCCGCCACAATTTTTTTCTTTGCCAAGGCTTCAGACCAGCTTTGTGCCAAGGCGATCTGGCCCACGGCAGCTGCTGCCTGGCTTTCCTCCAAACGCAATTTGCCAGCCGGCAATCCCAATGAGCGGCGGCCCAATGCGATGGCCCCCGACGACACAATGATAATATCAGCACCACGTGCCCTGGCCTTTTCCAGGTCATTAATAAGGGTTGCAAGCCAGGCAGCTTTCACCGTGCCGCTTTTGGCATCCACCAAAAGTGCTGAACCAATTTTTACGACAATGCGCTTGGCCTTGGAGAGCCTCGACGTCATGGCCGCCAGTCCTCGACCTCAATCCCAACGAGGTCTTCCATGCGTGACGCCTTGCGGTCCTTTTGGATGATGGTGAGCAGGCGTTTCATTGTGTCGTCAATGTTTTTGCCGGTGGCACCGGAAATCAGAATAGGCGTTTTCTTCAGGCGCTTTTTAAAGTCGGCAAGTTTCCTTGCCAGTTCCTTATCGGAAATTGCATCGATCTTGTTGAAGGCTACGATCTCGGGCTTGTCGGAAATCTCGGGGCCGTAGTCCTTCACCTCTTTGCGAATGACGCGGTAGGACTTCACCGGATCATCCCCCGTTACGTCAATGAGGTGCAAAAGAATGGCGCAACGCTCGATGTGGCCGAGGAATTTTGTGCCAAGTCCGTGCCCCTCATTGGCGCCTTCAATGAGGCCTGGAATGTCGGCCAGCACAAAGCTGTTGCCTGCCGCTTTCACTACACCCAGTTGCGGATGCAGCGTGGTGAAGGGATAATCGGCAATCTTGGGCTTTGCCGCCGATACGGCCGCCAGCAAGGTGGATTTGCCGGCATTGGGCAAGCCCATCAAACCGGCATCAGCAATCAATTTCAGGCGCAACCAAATCCAGCGCTCCTCGCCTTCGATGCCGGGATTGGCGTGGCGGGGTGCCCTATTGGTGGCGGATTTGAAATAGGCATTGCCAAAGCCGCCATTGCCGCCGCGGGCCACACGCACCCGGTCGCCCAGCTTGGCCAAATCGGCAATCAAGGTTTCATTGTCTGCCTCATACACTTCAGTTCCGGTTGGAACCTTGAGCACGATGGCATCGGAATTGGCGCCTGCGCGCAGGCGGCCCATGCCGTGGCCAGCTGTTCGCACTTTGAAATGCTGCTGGTAGCGATAGTCAATCAATGTGTTCAGTGCGTCAACGGCTTCAACCCAAACGTCGCCGCCATTGCCGCCATCACCGCCATCAGGACCGCCCATCTCGATGAATTTTTCGCGCCGAAACGACACGGCTCCCGCCCCGCCATCACCGGAGCGCACATAGATTTTTGCTTCATCGAGAAATTTCATGGGGCCTTCTAACCTGTTGTGAGAGGCTTTCCTAGATTTATCGCAGTGCAACATTAATTGTGCAGTGCCACATTCTGGCCCTATTTAGGCAGTTTATCCATTGGCCATCAC
>JANMPF010000332.1:0-7019 GCA_031369725.1 Rhodobiaceae bacterium
TGCACGTGGATATCCTTCTTGTCGAACACTGGCGGCTTTACGCCAATTGACGGGGCACGTGAGCGAACGTAGGAAGAAGCCGCAGAAATGGATTCCTTCATCACGTCTTTCAAGTTGCCTGTCACCGTCATTTTGCCTTTGCCGGGCATCATGAGGGCTTCGATGGTGAGCAGTTCGCCACCTACTTCGGTCCAGGCAAGGCCAGTTACAACACCCACCTGGTCTTCGCGTTCGGCTTCGCCATGCTTGAATTTCTGCACGCCAAGATACTGGTTCACCACTTCTGGCGTGACCCTGATCTTCTTTTTCTTGCTCATCATGAGATCTTTCACGGCCTTGCGGGCAATGGTGTTGATCTCACGCTCAAGGTTGCGCACACCGGCTTCGCGGGTGTAACGGCGAATGGCTTCGTAGATGGCTTCGTCTGAAATCTCGAACTCCTTCTTGTCCAAGGCATGGTTTTCCATGACCTTTGGAACGAGATGGCGCTTGCCGATTTCCATCTTCTCTTCTTCGGTGTATCCGGCGATGCGGATGATTTCCATGCGGTCGAGAAGTGCTGGCGGAATGTTCAGCGTGTTCGAAGTCGTCACAAACATGACGTTCGACAGGTCATATTCAACTTCCAGGTAGTGATCCATGAAGGTTGAGTTTTGTTCCGGATCCAGGACTTCAAGCAGGGCCGATGATGGATCGCCACGGAAATCCTGGCCCATCTTGTCGACTTCATCGAGCAGGAAAAGCGGATTGGACTTCTTGGCCTTCTTCATCGACTGGATGATTTTGCCGGGCATGGAGCCGATATAAGTGCGGCGGTGGCCACGGATTTCGGCTTCGTCCCTAACTCCGCCCAGCGACATGCGGATGAATTCGCGGCCCGTTGCCTTCGCAATGGATTTTCCAAGCGACGTTTTGCCAACGCCGGGGGGACCCACGAGACACAGTATTGGACCCTTCATCTTGTTGGTGCGGCTTTGCACGGCGAGATATTCAACAATGCGTTCCTTCACCTTGTCGAGGCCAAAATGATCGGCATCGAGAATGCTTTGCGCATAGGTCAAATCACGCTTGACTTTGCTTTTCACATTCCACGGAATGTTCAGCAGCCAGTCGAGATAGTTGCGCACAACTGTGGCTTCTGCCGACATGGGGCTCATTTGACGGAGCTTTTTAATCTCGGCGTCAGCGCGCTCGCGGGCCTCTTTCGAGAATTTGGTGTCCTTGATCTTTTGCTCAAGTTCACCAATTTCATCGCGCTCTTCGCCGTCGCCCAACTCCTTTTGAATGGCCTTCATTTGCTCATTCAAATAATATTCGCGCTGGGTCTTTTCCATCTGGCGCTTGACGCGGCTGCGGATGCGCTTTTCAACCTGCAGAACCGAGATCTCGCCTTCCATAAGGGCAAATGCCTTTTCAAGGCGTTCCTGCACGGACTGCATTTCAAGAATTTCCTGCTTCTCGGCTATCTTGATGGCAAGGTGGGCTGCAATGGTGTCGGACAATTTCGCGTAATCGGTGATCTGGCCAAGGGTTGCCAGGATTTCCTGCGGCACCTTCTTGTTCAGCTTCACATAGCTTTCAAATTGCGAAATCGCGGTGCGGGCGAGCGCTTCCGTTTCGGCCTCGTTGGTGTTGAGGCTCGGCAACAATTTCACTTCGGCTTCGAAATAATTGGCGTGCTCGGTGAAGCGCTCCACCTTGGCGCGTTCGGTGCCTTCAACCAATACTTTCACGGTGCCATCAGGCAACTTCAAAAGCTGCAAGACCTGGGCCAAGGTTCCCACTTCATAAATGGCATCGATTGATGGATCATCATCGGCCGGATTTTTTTGGGCAACGAGCAGAATGCGCTTGTCTTCGCGCATCACTTCTTCGAGCGCCCTGATGGACTTTTCACGGCCAACAAACAGCGGCACAATCATGTGCGGGAAAACCACGATATCGCGCAGCGGCAAAACTGGCAGCGTTTCAGTGGCACTTTCGGTGGCTGTGGTCTTGGTAACTTTACTCGTCATTTCCGGTCCTTTCACGGGTTAGGCCGCTTTGTTCGACCGCTCCCAGAATGTGAGCCACGATCTACTTTCACGCCTTGGTTTCAGGGCTAACTCGCATTACGTCCCCGAACCTGAATGGCAGAAATGGAGGTTCGGTATCAACTTTTCAATGGCGTCAGGCAGAAACGGGCGCCATTTTGGCGTTGCCCTGCTTGTCACGGTCAGCATAGATCAAAAGCGGCTTGGCATCGCCGTCCACGACTTCCTTGGAAATTACCACTTCTTCCACGCCATCCATAGTAGGAAGGTCAAACATGGTATCCAGCAAAATCAGCTCCATGATGGAGCGAAGGCCGCGGGCACCGGTTTTGCGCTCTATGGCGCGCTTGGCGATGGAACGCAGGGCTTCTTCGGGGAAAGTGAGCTTCACGCCCTCCATTTCGAACAGGCGCTGATATTGCTTGATCAATGCGTTCTTTGGCGCTGTAAGAATGAGAATGAGGGCTGCCTCGTCCAAATCCTCAAGTGTGGCGATAACAGGCAAGCGGCCGACAAATTCCGGAATAAGGCCAAAGCGCAGCAAATCTTCCGGTTCCAAATCACGCAGCATGGCACCCGTGCGGCGGTCGTCAACGGATTTGACTTCCGCTCCAAAGCCGATGCCCGAACCCTTGCCGCGCTGATTGATGATCTTTTCCAAACCAGCAAATGCACCGCCGCAAATAAACAGAATGTTTGTGGTGTCAACCTGCAGGAATTCCTGCTGTGGATGCTTGCGGCCACCTTGCGGCGGCACGGAAGCAACGGTGCCTTCCATGATTTTCAGAAGCGCCTGCTGAACGCCTTCACCAGACACGTCGCGGGTGATTGAAGGGTTGTCAGATTTGCGGGAAATCTTGTCCACTTCGTCGATATAGACAATGCCGCGCTGGGCCCGCTCAACATTATAATCGGCAGCTTGCAGCAACTTGAGAATGATGTTCTCGACGTCTTCGCCAACATAACCTGCTTCGGTCAAAGTCGTCGCATCCGACATTGTAAATGGCACGTCGAGAATGCGGGCCAGCGTTTGAGCGAGCAAGGTCTTGCCGGAGCCCGTTGGACCCACCAGCAAAATGTTGGATTTTGACAATTCCACATCGTTGTTCTTGGCGGCGTGGTTCAGCCGCTTGTAGTGGTTATGCACGGCCACAGCCAAAACCTTCTTGGCATAAACCTGATCAATGACGTAATCGTCCAGCACCTTACGAATTTCTTGCGGAGAAGGAACACCATCCTTGGATTTCACCAGGGATGATTTGTTTTCTTCGCGGATGATATCCATGCAGAGTTCAACACATTCATCACAGATGAATACAGTGGGACCGGCAATAAGTTTACGGACTTCGTGCTGGCTCTTTCCACAGAATGAGCAATACAGCGTATTCTTATTGTCGCCCGTGCTCGCCTTACTCATGGTCACTCCTTGAACAATATGCCTAGAACCATACCTTCTAAGCCTTTAATGAGATATCACTCAACTGTCACAAACATGGCGAACTTAGCCCAAATCGCTCGACTCAATCCAGCATGCGCTGAGAGAGTTAATCAAGAATTGATTTTTGCGGCCAAAAACCGATGTCAAAACCTGAAAAACCCTTCCTAACTACTTGGATTCGCTCACTTCAGCACGTTTATCCAAAACTTTGTCGATGAGACCAAATTCTTTTGCCTGGTCTGCTGTCATGAAATTATCACGTTCCAAGGCTTCTTCGATTGCTTTTATATCACGGCCGGTATGCTTTACGTAGATCTCGTTGAGGCGCTTTTTGAGGCTTTCAACTTCCTTGGCGTGAATCAAAATGTCAGTCACCTGGCCCTGATAGCCGCCGGATGGCTGGTGCACCATGACCCGCGCATTTGGCAGGGCGAAACGCATGTCCTTGTCGCCTGCCGTGAGCAACAACGACCCCATGGAAGCCGCTTGGCCCATGACGATGGTGGAAATCTTGGGGCGAATGAACTGCATGGTATCGTAGATGGCAAGACCTGACGACACCACGCCGCCGGGCGAATTGATGTAGATTGCTATTTCCTTCTTGGGATTGTCAGCCTCAAGGAAAAGCAGCTGCATGCAGATGGACACCGACACATTATCGTCAATCGGGCCATTGACGAAAATAATGCGCTCACGCAATAGGCGCGATGGCAAATCATAGGTGCGTTCGCCACGGGCTTCCTGCTGAATAACAGAAGGCCAGAAAGAGCCTGTGGTGAGAATATCTACGGGATCGCGCATGGGGAATTCCTCGGGTGAATCAAAATATAACCTATAGATAGGTGACGACACCTGCTTCGGGAAGCCCCCATCTTCAAAACGCAAAAAAGGGGTGGATATTAACCACCCCTCGTTTGATCAGTGGAAAAACGACGTCAGACTTCCTTTTTGGCTTTTTTTGCCGGCTTCTTCTTGGCAGGCTTGGCTTCTGCCTCGCCTTCCTCATCATCGTCCTGCACCATGGCCTGCAAAGCTTCGCGGGTTACCGACTTGTCGGTGACCTTGGCTTTGGACACCAGGAAATCGACAACCTTCTGCTCGAATACGGGGCCGCGCAATTCGATGAGCGCATTGGGATTCTTGCGGTAGTGCTCGAATACCTGCTTTTCCTGGCCGGGGAATTGCCGGGCACGCGCCATCAGCGATTGCTGCAACTCCTGCTCGTTCACCTGAATGCCTTCCTTTTCGCCAAGGGTGCCCAAAACGAGGCCCAAACGCACACGGCGTTCGGCAATGGTGCGATATTCCTTGCGGGCTTCTTCTTCGCTGGTGCCTTCATCGGCAAAGCTTTTGCCGGCCTTTTGCATTTCGCCTGAAAGCGCATTCCAAATGCCGCCGAATTCGGCATCCACCAGGCGCTGTGGCAGTTCAAAGCTATAGAGGCCGTCAAGGGCATCAAGGACGTCACGCTTCAACTTCATGGACGTCATTGCACCGAACTCGCCAGCGATGCGGGCGCGGATCATGTCCTTGAGCTTGCCCAAATCCTCAAAGCCAATTTTCTTGGCGAACTCGTCGTCGAGGGTGCCGTCCCTGGACGCTTCGACACCGACCACCTTAACAGCGAATTCCGCAGGTTTGCCGGCGAG
This sequence comes from Rhodobiaceae bacterium, assembly GCA_031369725.1. Lineage (GTDB taxonomy): Bacteria > Pseudomonadota > Alphaproteobacteria > Rhizobiales > Aestuariivirgaceae > Aestuariivirga. Next base: position 5,121 of record JANMPF010000332.1, read on the forward strand.
TTCTTTGACGCCATAGGTTTCCGGGAATGAAACCTTCACGGTGAGCTCATCGCCAGCCTTGGCATCGATCAACTGATCTTCAAAGCCCGGAATGAACTGGCCGGAGCCGATCTCCAGCGGAACATCCTCGGCGGTGCCGCCGTCAAATACCTTGCCGTCGATCTTGCCAACAAAGCCAATGGTAACCTTGTCGCCCTTTGCTGCTTTGCCTTCCTTGGTGTCCCAAGACTTGTACTGGGTGGTCAAACGGCCAAGCGCCTCATCCACTTGGGCATCAGCCACTTCAACGACATGGCGTGTCAACTCGACGTTGGACACATCCTGCAACTCAAAAGTCGGAATTATCTCAAAGGCCAATGAAAACGCCAGATCGCCGGTGCCATCCATGACGGCATTCACTTCTTTTTCTTCTTCCGGAAGCTTTACCTCGGGCTGGTAAGCCGGTTTCAAATTGTTGTCGCTGAGAACCTTCTTGCTCTGGTCATCAATGGTTTTTTGCACCACTTCAGCCATCAGCGATTTGCCATACATGCGCTTCAAATGGGGAACAGGCACCTTGCCGGGGCGAAAACCCTTAATATTGGCGCGACCCGCCATTTCAACCAACTTGGTGTCAAGCTCTTTGCCGAGTTCGGCTGCGTTGACAACCACCTTGTATTCGCGCTTGAGCCCGGAGCTCAGTGTTTCTGTAACCTGCATTGTTTCGCTCTTGTCTTTCCGAATTAAAACCAAACTTCATTCACCGCGCATTGGTGCGGGCGGAGGGACTTGAACCCCCACGGGTTTCCCCACAGGAACCTAAATCCTGCGTGTCTGCCAATTTCACCACGTCCGCGCAACGCATCGCCCGGCCCGTGAACCGAACCAGCTTTCCGGCGCGGTCTATAGCAGAGGGGTTTCCGGGACGCTAGGGAAGAAAATTCCAGTCATAAGAAGCCTATTGGCCAATCTGAATAACGGCCATAGTTGGCCCGGATTTGAAGCTGGCGTCACTGGTCACGAAATAATCACATCCGGATTCAAGGGCAGACAAGTAGTGGATGGCATCGATCAGTTTGAGGCCAAGATTGCCGGCTACAATTGCCGAGCGTTTTGCTACCGCACCATCAAGTGGAAGCAATTCAACTTCCCCACTCCTTTCGAACACCGACTCATAAATGCCAACTAGCTCCAAATCATTGTCCTTGCTGGGTTTGTAGATGCATTCGGCGAGCGTGATTTCGCTCGTTAGAATGCGCGCTCCAACATTGTCGATATGCTCGAATAGCCTTTTTGCCAGTTGAAAGAACGTCGGTGAAGATTCGATGAAATAGACAAATATGTTGGTGTCGACATAAACTATCGATGAGCCGACAATCTCATCCATTATCGCGAAGCCAGCGAATGTGCTGGTCGACAGCTTCAGCAGTACGCGGCACGTCAGAACGTGCACCAGTTCCGCCAAGCGAAAGCAAAGTCGTCAAATGGCGTTTCTTGCCGCTGCGCGTCTGCTCGCCAACAATCTCTGCGAGAGAATTGGTTCCCAAGGTGAAGCCATCGTCGGGATGGTCTAGCACTTACGAGGCGGTGGATGTTTCTCTTTGTTTAGATTGACCAAGCGTTGAAAAAGCAATTCCTGCCGCCACAACGCCCGCCCCGATCCAGACACTCAATGGATAGCTTTCGCCCAGCACCACCACCCCAATGATAACGCCGACCGCTGCAGCTACATAGCCGATCTGACTGAGGTAGGTGGGACCGCCGATTTGCTGGAGCCTGAAGAACATGAGGAACATGGCGGTGGAGATTGCCAGTTGGACTGCGATCAGGGTGGGAATTGTGGCGAGTGGTGTGAGGTCAATTGTGTTGGCTTGGGCAAATGTGGCCGCGAGCAGGAATGGGACGGCGGCAAGATTGGTG
>JANMPF010000291.1:0-3175 GCA_031369725.1 Rhodobiaceae bacterium
TAGGTTAAGAAGTTTGGCACCACGTAGGAGACAAAGCCGGAGATGATGGCAAATTTTGCAATAGGAGCGCTGTGGTGGTTCTCGTGTTCGGTGAGTTGCGTAATGAGCAGAAGTGCAAGGCCAGCGCCGAAGGAAATTACCGCAGCCCATAGTGCAGGGTCCACACCATGAGACATGGCCAGCTTGCCAATAGGAAAGTTTAAACCAACGAAAGCGCCTGTACCGATGAGGAGCAGAAGTGGGCGGTTCATGCGGCTAATCCGTCATTGCAACGGCGGCCAGCAATGTTTCAGCGGTTAGCCCTCGTGGCCCGTGCCGATTCGCTGCTTCACCATGTAGCCACACACCAGCACCGGCGGCTTCGAACGGAGCCATGCCTTGTGCCAACAATCCGGTGACTAATCCTGCCAGCATATCGCCGGAGCCTGCGGTTGCAAGGCTAGGGGGCGCATTGGTGTTGATGTTGGCGCGACCATCGGGACTTGCGATCACCGTATCAGCGCCTTTGAGTAATATGGTGGCGCCACAACGGTTGGCGGCTTTCGTGGCGCGCTCATGTTTTGAGTCCGGCAGTATGGCTAAATCACTGAAAAGACGTGAAAATTCACCCTCATGAGGCGTCATGATCACTGCTCTTGCCGGATTTTCGTGAATCAATTCAAAGAGTTCGCCCGGGTTCTGCGCAAAGGACGTTAGGGCATCGGCATCCAAAACTGTCGCTGCACCGCTGGCAAGCACGGCTCTGACGCGGCCACGCGTTTCTCCGCCAATTCCGGCGGCGGGACCAATGCAGACTGCGTTCTTGCGCCTGTCGTTGAGCAGTTTGGACAGGGCCATTGCGCTGTTGATTGGGGCGAACATTATCGCGGTCACGTGGGTGGCGTGGATGAGCAGTGCTTCTTCGTGGCCTGCGAGAGTGACGAGCCCCGCGCCCACATTCAGAGCAGCAGTCGCGGCAAGGCGTGAAGCTCCAGTACTCAGTTTTGGGCCGGAGACAATAACAGCGTGACCTTTGTCGAATTTATGGGTTGACCCATCGAAAACGGGAAGCGCAGGCTTGATGTTTTCCCACAGTTGCGGATCGATTTCGGCGAGAACGGTTTGGGGAATGCCGATATCGGCAACGGTCACTTCACCACATAGCCCGCGACCAGGCATAAGCACATGTGCAGGTTTTTTTCTGAAGAAAGTTATGGTGAGATCAGCCTTCACACATGCGCCACGCGGGCGGCCGGTGTTGCCATCAAGACCGGATGGAACATCGATTGAAATTATGGGAACCCCGGCACCGTTTATTCTTGCGGCCAGATCGCCTGGAAAATCGCGGTTGAGACCAGCACCATACAGCGCATCGATGATGAGTTCGGCTTTGCTGATGTCATTTGAGACCTCAACTGGCCAGCCCCACTGTTTGAGATAGCGCGCGGCTACCTGTCCGTCCTTGCCATTGTTGCCGGGGCCGCACAGGACAACAGTTTTTCGTGCGCCATAACGCTGTACGATTTCGTCCGCCACGGCGTGACCCGCGTTGGCGATGAGTTGGGATTCAGTAATGCCAGAAAGTTCATCGGCACGGTACATTTGGGCGGGGGTCAGGAGTGCTGATTTGATCAATTCCACCACCCTCCAAATACCGTCATTCCGGCGAAAGCCGGAATCTTTTTAACATCACCGGGATTCCGGCTTTCGCCGGAATGACGGATTGTGGAATAAGATTGAATTTATTCAATGCGCACCACCATGATCAACCTGTTTGCCCATGGGCTGTCCCAAATCCTTCAGCAATTTGGTGAACCATTTGGCTTTCGTATCAAAGACCTTGCCGCCCTTGATGCGGGGGAACTCGATGGTGCGCAACACATTCTTCTTTGCTTCATCATGGCCCACAACACCGCTCTCGCCTTTTAAGCCGCTTTTAACGGCTTGTTTCACCATGGACTTGATCAGCGCCAGATCTTGCTTGTTTGCTGCGGCAGACCTTGCGAAGTAACCGGACTTTTGCACAAGAACTTTTTCAGCACCGAGCATTTTTGCAAAGCGCCTGGCGAACCATTCACCAGGATTGATCTTGTCGATCTTCACATGCCCAAAGGCATCGCGTTCCGGCTCTTCGCCACGCGCCTGCATCTCGGCCACGATGTCATTTATGCCTGCACCTTCGGACAAAAAGATGGTCACGCAATCAAACCTGTCCATTGACTTCCTGATACGCGCGGCTTCTGCCTCAAGATCAATGGCGAGCTCTGGCACATATACCGCGTCAAGTTCCTTGTGGTCGATGCCGAGATTGAAATCGGGAATGAATTTTTGCGCCTTGAGGCGCTTTCGGTAGGCCTCGGCTGTAGCCGCCGTGAGCCAGCCGCAATTGCGTCCCATGACTTCATGGATGAGCAACATGCGGGGGCTGGTGCTTTGCTCATTGATAACATTTTCAAAGAAGATGGCGCCCTGCTCTGCTGCCGTCAATGCGCCCAGGGTTTGCCTGATCGGGACCACATCATTGTCGACGGTTTTGGGCAGGCCCACCACGTTAAGCTTATAATCGTTTCGGGCGAGGTAGGCGGCAAGATCAGCCGCTGTCGTGTTGGTGTCATCGCCGCCGATGGTGTGCAAAATGGTGATGCCGTCTTTCACCAGCTGGTCGGCAGCCACCTTCAAGGGGTCTTCGCCTTCCTGCACCAGGCCACGCTTCACGCAGTCTTTCACATTGGTAAGTTTTACCCGGCTATTGCCGAGGGGCGAGCCGCCGTGGGCGAGCAGCACATGGGCCTTCTTGCGCACCTTGGGGGTGACCTTTATTGAAACGCCTTTGAGGAGGCCCGCATAGCCTGAGCGATAGCCGATGATCTCGGCCTTGGGTGCGAGCTTGGTATACTCCATGATCAGGCCGCCAACGGCTGCCGAAAGACAAGGGGCAAGGCCGCCTGCTGTGAGCATGGCGATTTTCTGTTTGGGCATGGATGGGTCTCCAAAGGGCTAGATTCTTGCATCTTTCCTACAAGACAAAATGCGGCAATGCCAGAACGCACTTGGTACTATAGTGAGAGCTCCAGAATCAAAGGAAAGCGCCCATGAATACGCAAACCACTGAAGCCGTGCAACTTCTCGCCCAGCGTCTGCTTGACATGGGCTTTGAGAACATGACGCCGCGCGAGCAGCGCGTGATCGAGCGGGT
>JANMPF010000357.1:0-9644 GCA_031369725.1 Rhodobiaceae bacterium
GCGGCAAATGCCTTATCGATGGAGGGACAGGTTGCTGTGCAATTTGTGAAATTGGAGCCTTGGAATGTCAACACAGTAAAGCTGGCTGCGACTGCCTAATGGTCTGCGTGCGAAGGCCTCGATGCATTGCCTGCCAATAAACGTCGCATAAAAAACGCCACCGAAAGCATCAACCGGTTCTGCTTTATGAAACGCTTCGTTGTAAGCGCCAGCGTCGAGGCGGAAACCCAAAATAGCCCCCGCACATTGCGTGCTTTCAGAATTGTACTGAGATCTATGATTTCATCAGACCATTGCAACTTGTAATTACTGTCTCCGGAGGCAAAGTTGAGTTTTGTCAGCCCGAGCTTGCAGCAAGCTTCAATCGCGTGACGCAATACATAATCACCCGGAGAGTGCTTTTGTGCAGCACCTGGGCTCATTGACGAAATGAATGGCCAGAAAATGCCGCTGGCGTTGCCACCAAGCATGACAGCCAGCGTTTCACCGTTGCATTTGAGAACATAGGGCAACAAGAAAGGGTCCCGCCCATTTGTCTCATCGATGAGCAGGTGAAAAAACTCTCTTTCAGTTTTTCCAAAAATTCCATGAACGCCCGATTGGGCCAATCGCTGCGCCTGATGGGAAAACACTTCATCGAGAATTTTGTGTGCTTCTTGCGTGTTTCTCGGCAAGCCAAATGAAAGCTCGCCCATTGCTCTAAGCCTTGCGTCGCGTTTGCGATGTGATTTGCGTGTGGCCACGGAACGCTTGGCGGCATAAAGCGCATCGAAGTCAGGTTGCAAATTCATCGCATACGCCCGATTGGCCGCCTTGAGATTTGCATGGGCAAGAAGCGGGTGCTCTTGCCCGTGCAGCTTTACCGGCAAGTCTTGCAGAGACAGCACATCAAATGGTCCAATGGCATTAAGGATATTGTCGAGTTCGGCGGCAAACCATTGCGATGCCTGTGGCAGGAAGTCCCTGTCAAATAGTCCGTATCCGTAGTTAACGCCGGGGTAACTATGCCATTCAAGAATTGTAAGTCCGAATGACTGGCGCACTTGCAGCGGCAGAATGAAAACAACCTTGCCCGCCGCATCCCGTCCCAGCAAAATACGCGGACTGCACCCGCTGGTTTTCCCCACCGTTTGCTGCCAAGCGTTGCACCATTGGAAGCTTTGCTGAAGCGTTGAGACTGCATGCCTCTGAAATTTCAGCCAAATTTGGGAAATATCAACGATTTCGTTATATACGGTAATCGTTATCGGCAGCGAAGTTCCGACGGTAAAATGCATTCTCTGGCCAAGCCCAAATGGTTGGCTCGTAGCAAAACTCTCAATTATGTCAAACTGGTTCAAGTTTTTGTCAATCAAGCGGTTGGCAATATATTGTCGTTAATCTCAAACTGGTAAATTTCCCATTTCATCTTCTGCGGTTCCAAAACCCATGGCAAAGACCTCAATTCTGAAAACCAGCCTCGATATGTTGTATTATTCCGGGGCATCGCAAGTTCTAAGGCCAATATTTGGTGGTCTCGGTGCAATTTTTATGCTCCACCACGTGCGGCCGGGTGGCGGGTTGCAAAAGGGCTTTGTACCCAACGCCGGCCTTGAAGTCACACCAGAGTTTTTGGACGCGGTCATAACATTCGTCAAACAGCGTGATTATGATCTCGTTGACATGGCCGAAGCGGTTCGCCGCATACGGGAAAACTCCACCGGAAGTCGACCCTTCGCCGTGTTCACTTTGGACGATGCCTACCGCGATAATCTCGTTCACGCGCGGCCGGTTTTCCGCAGGCACAATTGCCCGTTTACCATATTTGCAAGTCCCGCCATCCAGGATGGAACCTGCGAGCTTTGGTGGCGCGGGCTTGAAGCCGTGATTGCCGGCAACACGCAGGTAAGTGCCAAAATTCAATCGCAGAAGCTCCATTTGAAAACCGTGAGTGATGTGCAAAAGCAAACGGCGTGGCAGCAGCTCTATTGGCCAGTGCGCCAGCTGGGACAAAAACAGCAGCGCACCTGGATAAAAGAATTTTGTGACGCAAACCGTGTGGATCTGGGTGCAATCTGCCGGGCGGAGGCCATGACCTGGGATGAATTGCGCACCATATCGAAAGATCCCTTGTGCACGATTGGCGCCCACACGGTAAATCACTATGCGGTAGCCCAGCTCAACGAGGCCGAAGCAAGACAGGAACTCGTTGAATCCGGACAGCGGCTTAAGGAGGAATTGGGCTACGCCCCAAAATACTTTGCCTACCCCTATGGCGATGCACTGTCAGCCGGCCAGCGCGATTTTAAACTGACCGCTGCGGTGGGCTATGAAGCGGCGGTAACCACCCGCAAGGGTCTGGTTTTCTCCGGTCATGCCGACCATCTCATGGCCTTGCCGCGGCTGTCGCTTTCGGGCGAGTTTCAGAAACTCCGCTATGTTGACGTGTTGCTCTCAGGGTCGGCCTTTGCATTGTGGAATGGTTTCAAACAATTGAATGTTGCCTGATCTAGGCATCTGGCCGCGACATCCAGCGAACCAAAACCATGATGACCGGCAGCCAGCCAATTCCCAGGATGATGAAGGCGGGCAGTTCAACAAATGTTCCCAGGCCCACAATGTATTTTCCGCCGATTGCCATCGCTACAAGCGCATAGACAGCGAGAATGACAATGGTGGCAGCAATGCCAATCATCTTGCGTTGCCGGATTTTCATGACACCGGTCTAGCCCATTGAAGGATGGATTTAAAGCGGCTTACCTGTCACATGCGACGTCGACTCGCTTGAATTGCGCAAACGGGCAAAGTATTTGGCTGTCATGGAAAGCCCCCCGACCCGTGCCGAATTAGCTGCCCCACGTGTGCGGATGTGGCTTAACTTCATGGCATTTCTGGTGTTCTGCATGGTTATCGTTGGCGGTGCCACACGCCTGACCAACAGCGGGCTTTCAATAACCGAATGGCAGCCATTGCTCGGTGCCATTCCGCCCTTGAGCACAGCAGATTGGCTGGCGGCATTCGACAAATATAAACTCATCCCGCAATTTGCGACCCTCAACCAGGGCATGTCGCTGGGAGATTTCAAATTCATCTACTGGTGGGAATGGACCCACCGCTTTCTTGGCCGCTTCATTGGTGCGGCATTTGCAGTTCCATTTATCTATTTCGCCGCCACGCGAAAGCTGCAACTGCGATTGCTTCCAAGGTTGTTTTTGCTTTTCATGCTCGGTGGCGCGCAAGGCGCACTTGGCTGGTACATGGTGTCTTCAGGCCTCATAGACCGAGTTGATGTAAGCCAGTATCGGCTGGCGGCCCACCTCACACTCGCAGCTCTCATTTTCGCAGGCATGGTCTGGGTGGCAAAAGGCGTGGGCCGGTATCGCCAGCGGCCCTCAGATTTTGATGATTGGTTCGCGGTGTTGCTGGTGGCCCTGGTCCTGTTGCAAATTGCCGCCGGCGGCTTTGTGGCGGGCCTTGATGCCGGGCAGGGCCATCAGACCTGGCCCCAAATGGATGGCCAATGGATTCCCGATGGACTTTTGGCAATGCAGCCAGGCTGGAGGAATTATTTCGAAAACGCGCTCACCGTGCAGTTTGATCACCGCATGCTCGCTTATACGGTTTTGCTGGCCAGCATCTATCACGCCTGGCGAAGCTTCTCGCTGCCCAGCATGATCCTCATGTATGCAGTGTTCACGCAAGCTTGCGCCGGCATATTAACGCTGCTGTTGCATGTGCCGCTTGCAGCAGCGCTCGTTCATCAAGCCGGGGCCATGATTGTACTCACGGCTGCCGTTTGGAATTTGCACGCCCGCCTTGTCATCCAATCGCCTGCTCCAGATCCGCAATAATATCCTCCACATCCTCAATGCCGATCGAAAGCCGAACCACGTCCGGAGTGGCGCCCGCCTTCTTCAATTGGTCAGGCGTCAATTGGCTGTGGGTTGTGGATGCCGGATGAATGATCAGCGAGCGGGTGTCGCCCACATTGGCAAGATGCGAAAGCAGTTTCACCGATGAAACAACCTTGACGCCTGCCTCATATCCGCCTTTCAAACCGAAAGTGAAAACCGCACCCGCACCCCTTGGGGCATACTTCTTGTGAAGCGCATGATGTGCATCACCCGGAAGACCAGCATAATTCACCCACGCCACTTTCGGATTCTGCAAAAGCCATTCCGCAACCTTCAATGCATTGTCACAATGACGCTGCATGCGAAGCCCCAGGGTTTCCATGCCGGTGAGAATGTAAAATGCGTTTTGCGGCGATATTGATGGGCCCAAGTCACGCAAGCCCAGAACGCGGGCTGCAATGGCAAAGGCAATGCCGCCAAAAGTCTCATAGAATTTCATGCCGTGATAGCTCTCGTTGGGTTCCGAGAGCAGGGGATACCTGCCGCTCTTGCCCCAATCAAAATTGCCGGCATCAACGATGGCACCCCCCATCGAATTGCCGTGGCCGCCCATGAACTTGGTGAGTGAATGCACCACAATGTTGGCACCATGCTCAATCGGCTTGCACAGGTAGGGTGTAGCCAACGTGTTGTCCACAATCAGCGGAACCCCGGCCTTCTTGGCTATTTTTGAAACGGCCGCAATATCGGTTATGCGGCCACCGGGATTGGCAATTGATTCAATGAATATGGCCTTGGTTTTGGGCGACAGGGCCTTCTCGATGGAATTCATGTCCTCCGCATCGGCCCAAACGACGTGCCAGCCAAAGGATTTGAACGAGTGGCTGAACTGGTTGATGGAACCGCCGTAGAGCTGGCGCACTGCCACAAACTCATCGCCGGGCTGCATCATGGTATGAAAAATCAGTGCTTGTGCCGCATGTCCTGAAGCCACCGCCAGCGCTGCAGTTCCGCCTTCAAGGGCAGCAACTTTCGCCTCGAGTACAGCTTGCGTGGGGTTCATGATGCGCGTGTAAATATTGCCGAAAGCCTTGAGTGCAAACAAATCAGCGGCATGCTTTACATCTTCGAACACAAAGGCTGTGGTCTGATAAATGGGTGTCACGCGTGCGCCAGTTGCCGGATCGGGTGCTGCACCTGCATGAATGGCCAATGTGTCAAAACCCGGTATCTTGTCTGTCATGATCATCTCCTGTGGTTGAATCTAGCCTATCCCTTGGTATGCTTTGCGCCAAGCCCCAAGCTTTGCAATTTGCCGCTCTCATGCATGTGCTGCTTGCGTGACGATATGATGCCGGAGTTGCCGCCAACCCAGGCCCACTCGCCGGAATGCTTGCCGTACTCCATCTTGGGGCAGCGGTTCATCACTACTTTCACCCCGGCGGCTTCGGCACGTAATGCAGCCTCGTCATCGCGCACGCTGAGCTGCATCCAAATCACCGAAGGTTTCGGATTGAGGGCAAGTGCTTCGTCAACGATCGGGCCAGCCGCGACAGAGGTGCGAAAAATATCAACCATGTCGACTGGCTTTGGAATGTCTTTGAGTGCTGCATAAGCCATTTGTCCCAGCAGCGTTTGCCCCGCAAGAACGGGGTTGACGGGGATCACTTCATATCCCTTGCCCTGCAAATACTTCATCACCAGATTGGATGGCCGAACCTCATTGCTCGAGGCGCCAACCATGGCAATGACTTTCACGTTCTGTAAAATGCCGCGAATATAGTCAGTTGGATACGTGTCATGGTTCATGGAAGTTGAACGTGCCCACGGTCATCGAAGGGGAAAACGGGGTTGTAAGCCACTTCCCACAAATTCCTTTCCGGGTCGGCGAAATAGCCGGAATATCCTCCCCAAAAAACCTTCCGTGCTGTTTTGGTAATGCTTGCACCGGCAACGACGGCCTGTTCCATGATCGCATCAACCTCGGCTTCGCTGGCACCGTTCCACGCCACACCCACGCCACGAAAATCTGGAACCGGTCCTGCCTTGACCGCGGCATCTTCCGCCAGCTCATGATAGCCAAATAGCGCAAGCACAATTCCATTGGCATCAAAAAACGTGACATCAGGATTGCTTGCACTTGAAGCCACCAGCCCCAGGCGCTCATAAAAGCCGCGCATCAGTGCCATGTCGGTGACACCAAAGGTCACAAAATTGATGCGCGGTTTCAAGTGTCTTGTTCCCACTTCGGGTGCCGCTTCTGGATGAAGGCGCCAATACCTTCTTTTGCATCATTGATCAAAAGATTGTCAGCCATGATTTGCACCATGAACGAATAAGCATCGGCAACCGGCATTTGCAGCTGCGCGTCAAAGGCCAGCTTGCCAATCCTGATCGCGGCAGACGATTTTGAAGCGATCTTGCTCGCGAGCTCGTCAGTTGCGGCTTTCAACTCATTGTGCGTGACAACCCGGTTGATCAATCCCATCCGCATTGCATCCGCTGCGGAAAACACATCACCCGTCAGCAACAGTTCCATCGCATGCTTGCGGTTCGCAACGCGCGACACCGCCACCATGGGCGTTGAACAGAACAGGCCAATGTTCACACCTGGTGTACAAAATGTTGAACGGTCCGTGGCGATTGCCAAATCACAGCTTGCCACCAACTGGCAACCTGCCGCACTGGCAAGTCCGTCAACTTCGGCGATAACCGGGCAGGGGTGTTGCGTAATGGCAAGCATGAGCGTTGCACATTTGTCGAACAGGTCTTTGAAATAGGCCATACCTTCGTCGGCATCGGCGCGGTGTGCTGTAATTTCCTTGAGATTGTGGCCTGAGCTGAACGCCGGGCCATTTGCCGCAATGATGATCGCCCGCGCCTGGCAACCGGCAATGGCTCCAAGCAACGCTTCAATCATTGCCGCCGATAGACTGTTGCGGCTTGCCGCGTCATTGAGCGTGAGACGCAAAACACCGCCATTCAATTCACGCAGCAGCAATCCGTTCATTCTTCTTCGGTCTCAAGCAGTTTGAGTTTCTCAGCGTAGTTGGTGTCATCAATCATCTGCTGCACAACTTTTCGATTGTTTTCCGTGGGGATCAGGGCGTTGAGCGAAGCCACAATTCGGTCCTTCATGTCCTGCGCCATGTCCGGATCCTTTTGAACCTCGTCAATTTGCGATTTTATGTCGGTGGATTGATCATCAATGATATTGGAATAGGCAGCTCCCACTGTTGTCACGGCCTGGTTCCAGTCATCGACATTGGCAAAGCCCGCGGCTTTCACATCGGCTTCAAAGGCTTTGCCCATGGGGTCCTTATCCACAAACTCCTGCAAGGTATCAAAATTCTCCAGTTTGGCATCCTTGTACTTGTCCTTCAACAACACATAGGCATCAACCGCCCGCCGCGCCATGTCGATTGTCAGTTCGACCATCTTCACTTCCGGAACTTCACCTACACTTATTTCATCGGCCGGCGGTGTTTCGTTGTCAGTGGGCAAATTGGGGTCAGGTTCGGTGAGATCAAGACCCGGCGGCGGTGGCTTTGTCTCTTCAAGAGTGCTGTCGGCATGTGCCATGGGCGTGAACGCCAGTCCCGAAAACGCAAAGACAAGCAAAAAAGCAGCAAAAAAGCTCATATACCGCGTCATCTTACTCCCCGAACGAAAGCCGATTTGCATTATTCCCGGCATCCGCGGCATAGTGTTAGCAGTATTCCAAAGGAATTTGGAGCAAAACAATTTGATCGCGGTAATATGATACCTCAGCATTTTTATGGCGGTTTTACTTGACTTATTGCCAGCCTTCCCATATTCACCGCGCTATCGAAACAGGCACGGGCAAGTGTGCCTTTTCATTTGAAATCGACAACCCAGAGTAAATGACATGACAACCTATTCGGCGAAAGCCAAGGATATCGTGAAAAATTGGGTGCTCATCGATGCAGAAGGTTTGGTCGTTGGCCGTTTGGCCACCATCATTGCAAACCGTCTGCGTGGAAAGCATAAACCAACTTTCACCCCCCACATGGATTGCGGCGATAACATCATTGTTATCAATTGCGAGAAAATCGCTTTCAGCGGTGCCAAGCGCCAGGACAAAACCTATTACTGGCACACGGGATTTCCCGGCGGTATCAAGGAGCGCAAAGCCCACCAGATCCTCGATGGCAAGTTCCCGGAGCGGGTTTTGGAATCAGCGGTCAAGCGCATGCTTCCCGGTGCTTCCCTCAAGCGGCAGCAAATGACAAATCTGCGCATTTACAGCGGCTCGGCGCATCCCCACGAAGCCCAGAATCCGGTGAAGCTCGACATTAAAGCGATGAACCCCAAGAACGCGTTGCGAGGCTAAACGTCATGTCAGAACAAACGACACTCTCAAACCTTGGTGCTGCCATGGGCATGGCTGCTGCAGCAAATCCGGCTGATGCCGCCGCCGCCCCTGCCAAGCCAAAGATCGACGCCAAGGGCCGTGCCTACGCAACCGGTCGCCGCAAGAACGCGGTTGCCCGCGTTTGGCTCAAGCGCGGCACCGGCAAGGTAACTGTAAATGGCAAGGTCATCGAAACCTACTTCGCCCGTCCCGTGCTGCGCATGCTCGTGCAGCAACCCCTGAACCTCGTGAACCGCGCCAGCCAAATGGACGTGGAATGCACCGTGGTTGGTGGTGGTCTTTCCGGTCAGGCAGGTGCCGTGCGCCATGGCATTTCCCGCGCCCTCACTTACTTTGAGCCAGACCTGCGCCCAGCCCTCAAAAAGGGCGGCTTCCTCACGCGCGACAGCCGGGCTGTTGAACGCAAGAAATACGGCAAAGCCAAAGCCCGCCGCAGCTTCCAGTTCTCCAAGCGCTAAAGGCTCCCACATCGCATGCAAAGGGCCGGAAGAAATTCCGGCCTTTTTCTTTAAAAGTCACGTCAGCAAAGTTTGCCAGTCTTGGCGCCCTGACATTACCCGGAGAATGGTAACCGTTTCATCATCAACAACAAATGCTATCACAAGGCGGTGTTCAAAGCCGACAATGCGCAAACCAGGTCTGATATCATTGCGCAACTGGCCCCGCTCAGAGGCAAGATCAAGCCGCGAACAATAGTTTTCGATGCGCTCAATATAACCAAGTGCAGCATCGGCGTTGGCATTTTCCGAAATCCAGTCAAACATGGAATTCAGGTCTTCAATAGCTTCCAGGGCAAATTGGACGTTGCGCTGCTTCACGCTTTGCCCTTCAAGCGGGCCGCATGGCGAGAGCGAAAGGAATCAAAAACCTGCTTTGCCGGAACAGCGTTTGAAGGGTTGACTTTCATGCGGTCATAAGCCGGTGCTACCTCATCGCGCAACCACCTCTCAACCGCTTCATCTCGCTCTTGCAAGGCGCGCAGTCCCGCGCGGACAACTTCGCTGGCGGAAGCATAGGCACCAGAGGCAACTTTCGCGTCTATAAAGACAGCGTGTTCAGAAGGAAGGCTAATGGTGCGTTTTTCGATTGCGGACATCCGAAACCCTGAATCAATAAGAGTATGAATTATTCATACCACATTTCTTCAGGATATGCAATGCGGGACAACAATTTATAAGGTGCTACTTCCCAAAAAAGAAGGCCCGGGCAGGGGAGCCGGGCCTTCGAAGCAAGCCCGCCATTGCGGGGGAGGGGAAACAGGCTCGCCTTCTGCGTTACACATAGGAAGCCAAATGCCGATTACGAGTCCTCCGAATACACATTTTTGTGAAGGGGCTATTCCGACTTTACCCGCACATAGGAACCCGGGGCATCCTCCAAAATGTCCAGCTTGCCGTCTCCCGGAACCGGGGCAG
>JANMPF010000358.1:0-13040 GCA_031369725.1 Rhodobiaceae bacterium
TCGGCATAACTAATGTCGGGCTTACTGGCAGAAAAAGTTTCGGCCGCCATGAGCAGGTCTTGTTTTGCTTCTTCTGCACCTGTGGGAGAGAGACAGGTTATGACCTCAATTCCGTCATTGGCCAATACGCCCCCGGTTGAACCTGGTTTTCGGTCAAATGCCTCACGGCACATTGCATGCCATTCGTCGAAACGTCCTTTGGCATCAAAATGCGCACGCGCAGATCCTGTGCGCTTGGAGTCAAGCTTGGTCCAAGTCCAAGGTTTCAATATATCGAGCATTTTTGCTCCCGGCCTTGAGCTGACTGAATTCCAACTCCGTTCCGCGTGGTTTTATCCTAAACAATATGCCAATTGCAAGATAAGTCCAAAGCGAAGAAAAATCGCGGACTTTCGCCTTGCCAAATTTTTCAGCCAGTTTTTTGGTCAAAGTATATGTTTGCCAAACTGCGGCAAATCGGTTGAATGGTAGGGGCCACCTAGATGACTTGGCAATCAACATTGGGTGAAGGGCAATTTGCAGGCCGCGCGTCTTTGGCCCAGCTAACTTACAGAGTTCGCTACCAAATGCGTATTCATAACCTTCGATATCGATCTTCACGAGCCTAGCATTGTCTCCTGCCAAATCATTGATAACTTGAACTGAAATTCCGCGAACGATGACTCTTTCGCTCTTTGCATCCGGCAGCAATGAAGAAACTGAACTTCCCGCTCCACCGACGGTAAAAAGCTCAACTTCTTCACTATTTGAAAGCGCAGCTTTGAGCAATTCGACATTGCCAATGCCATTCTTCTCAATAAGCGCTTCAATCACCCGGCAACAATATGGCTCAGGCTCGACTGCTACAACAAACTTTGCAAGGAACGATGACCACAGCGGCGTTATCCCGATCCATGAACCGATATCTATATATACCGTTTGCTTGTCAAGATGTTGCTGCAGAAAAGAAAACGTTTCTGGTTCCCATTCTCCGGCCGTAAGTCTCCTGTAAAATTTATCATAGAGACTATTCTTGACAACAGCCAACTCACGCCCAAAATACGAGATTTTGTGAGTGTCAATTGCCTCCTCAGTCATTTCAAGTATTCCGTCTTTTTAGATATTTTTTTCGTGACAGTCACTTTGACTTTGCTCGATAGGCTTGAGCCGTAAGTTTCGAGAAGCTGTGGGGTATACTGGTGGAGCGTGAAATCCTCTTCGACAGACAGGCTATTATCTGCGGCCTCTTGGATTTTTGCAGCCATTTTCTGGAAGTGTAACGTTCGACCAAAATATTTCCGCAATAGTTTTGTGCGAAAGTCGTCTTCGGCACGCGTGAAGTAATGGTTGATGCGCAATGCTTCGCTGCCATGTCCCGCTTCACCAGTCTTGAAAACTGGAATGCCATTTTCATCCCATCCCAGCTTATTAGTATCGCGTAGGACACACGTATTTGCCGACCGGATTGCTACCACAAATTCGGGTTTTACAATCGTTCTCTGTGTGTAGTTCTTGACATGCGTCGTTACTGCACGCCGCGTAAGACGCGCCGTGACAAAATCCCCACGGCTCAGAGTATGTACGCCGCCAGTTCCAAAGGTTCTGGAGTATACGGATAAAGCGGAAAAACTCTCGCGCTTTTTTAGCTCAGATTTCAAATCCCCAGTTGCTGGCGCAAACAAAAATTCATCTGCATCAATCATGGCGATCCAGCTTGTTACGCCCGTAAGGTAGGCTACAGCATGCTGGTAAGCGGCGAACTGGTGATTCTTGTTAAATAGAAAGCGCGGCCAGGGCACCACTTCAACAAATCCAGACGCAATAAAATCGCAGATTTCAGAACGCAAATCATCTTCGCTGCTATCATCGTAGATGAGCATATGATCAACGCCAACAATTTTGTGGAATGCCACGAACTCACGTATAAACTTCGCTTCGTTGCGCACAATAGTTGCGGTTGAAAGATAGTAGCGCCTTTCGGAAGACAGATTGGTTGGCACCTGCGGCAGAAGATAGGAAAGAGACCCCCGGAAACTGCTGTCTGTGGCCATACGCCCAAAACTCTGAAAAAACTTATACATGTTATTTCGCGCCTGATAGCTCACGATAACCGTTAGCCGATTCTAGATGCATTTCAAAGTCCTGTCATATGACAGTGTGGTCTGAGGTTCGCGATTATTTACAGGCGCTTCCGATTACGACACGCCAGCAGAAGTGAGGAGTTTGATCCCAGACCTTGATGGCGCAATATTTTCTCTTAAATGGAGGGATGCACGGCTGCTCAAGGGTCTCAATGCTATCGGCTGACACTGGGATCATTCATATTCCTCAAGCACCCAATGACCCGCTGCTATCATGGCTTCCATCATATTCCAGTCGGTCATTGAATCCAGATTATGGCTGGTCTCTTCGGTCATGAGAAAGGGGATCGTATTTGTCGGCACAAAGCGCTGTTCACGGTTGAAAGCTTCGAGAGAGATCATGTAGAATGCGCCATTCAACCTATAGGGTTGGGGCAGGGCCTGGCGCGGTCCTTCGAAACCATTCTTCATATAGGAGGCAACGTGACCGCCGACAATCCGCTTCAACTTCTCTGGACGTGGTTCATCAATGGCCACAAGACTTACTATTGCATCGGCTTGCTCATTTTCATAAACTTTGCATAAGTTTTCGAGATCCACAAGCCTGCGGAACGGTGAGGTTACTTGAAGTATAAGCAGGTATCCCTCGACGATATTGCACTCTTGCAGCAGATTTTCAACAACATCAGCAGTTGTTGCGCTGTCGCTTGCAAGATGGGCCGGGCGAAGGCTAGGGGACTGCACTCCGTTCCGGGTTGCGATCTCGTACATTTCCGGATCTTCAGTTGAAACAATTATTTTGTCTATGCGCGGTGCATTTTTTGCAAACTTGATGGTTCTTTCAAGCAAGCTGTCGCTTCCCACCAGGCGCAAATTCTTGCGCGGAATTCCCTTGGACCCACCGCGTACTGGAATGATGGCCGTGAGCGGCTGGTCCCTGACCATCTCAATAGGTCAGCATTTTTTGGATGGTGAGTTCGGCCTTGGCCAATACCTCGGCAATGCGCTTTCCGGCATGGCCATCCCCATAGATTGTATCGCGTGTACGCACCGTCGTAGCCCACATGTTCTTGATTGCGGCCGCAATCTCCTGTCGGTCATAGCCTACGTCAACAACGTTGCGGCCCCTATCCCTGCGTTGTTGCCTGCTGCCAATATTAACCGCAGGAACGCCAAGGAACGAACACTCACGGATTGCCACGGATGAGTTGCCCACGATTCCCCGGCTGTTTATCAGGATTGACAGGAAATCCATGGGGTTCATGTTCTTGTAGAAGAGTGTTTGCTGCAGTTTATGTCTTTCGCGAGCGGTGCGGATGGCCTTTGACGTTCCATCAGAACCTGCATCCACATTGGGCCAGAACCAGAGTGTTGGATATCCCGCCTGACTAACCGCTTCAATTGTTTCGTCGGCATGTCGGCGACTGTCATCGTATTCTGTCGTCACTGGATGCTGCAAGACAACAATATATGGCTTTGTTACGTCAACCGGGGGCCCAACGCCTGTATAGTGCGAGGCCACGTCTGCGATGCCCCGCGGTTCGGCTTCCAAAGCAAGCCGCGCAAGATCTATTGACGGACATCCGGTCATAAAAACACTTTCTGGCCGCTCGCCCATTTTTTCAACGCGTGCGCGAGCGTTGTCGCATGAAACGAGATGGATGTCGGCCAACTTGGTATTGGCATGACGGGTTTTTTCATCGATTGAGCCGGTTACTTCGCCACCTTGCACGTGAACCAGCGGAATGTTCATGTAGGCAGCTGCAATTGAGGTGGCGATGGTTTCATAACGATCTGCGATGGTCACGACCATATCAGGCTTGAGATCATTGAATACTGTAGCAAGTTCAGCGAGACCAAAGCCAGTAGACTTTGCTGACGTAACAAGATTCTCTCCCTCAACAATCATGTAAACCGTGCGATCGACTTTAAAGCCTTCGGCCATGATAACATTTACGGCATTGCCATAACGATCCAGCAAAGCAGAGGCGGCAACCACAAGCTGGAGCTCAAGGTCTGGATGATCCCGGATTGCCTGCATCGCTGCCTTGATGCGCGCATAACTCGGCCGCGCAGTTATGACAATACATACCTTGCGTTTCATGGCGACTGGAAATCCTCCTGTTTTAGCGGTTCATCACGCTTGACTGCCTGACGCAATATTCTGCCGATAACGGAATCGAGCCTTGCCGCAGGAATGCCGTTACCCGGCTTCTTGATTTGCAGATGCGCCGCGGTCAAAACTGTTCCTGCCGGAAGATCGCGCGCAGCCACGATGCTTTTGAAAAAAATGTTCCGCATGGAAGCAACGCCTTCGTCAATCTGCTCTTTGTTGACCGGCGCACTTTGCATTCTTTCTATGAAGCGCACACCGTCGCAAATCATTCGCAATTCGTCAGGCGTAACGGATGCCGCTACGTCAGGACCAAACATGTCGCGGCTCATGGTGAGATGCACTTCGATGATTTCCACATTGTGGGCGGCACTTGCAGCCAGAGCGGGAAAGATTGTACCTGAATGGTCGGAAATCCCTACAGCACATGCAAACCGGCTGCGCAATTCGTCAAGAATGTTTAGTCCGATGGCCTCAGGTGGTGACGGATACTGCGTCGTGCATTGAAATATCGCAAAAGGAGAGTTCGTGCCATTCAAAACTTCCACCGCCGATTCAATTTCCGACATTGGGCTCATGCCTGTCGACAGCATAAGGGGACGACCATCGCGGGACATTTCCCGGATCATTGGCAGATTTGTAAGTTCACCAGATGCCACCTTCCAGGCAACCATTCCCAAACGACGCAGCATTTCCACGGCTTCGCCTGAAAATGGAGAGCTTAAAAAGACAAGTTTTTTGTCTTCCGCATGAGTTTTCAACCCCGCCCATTGCTCAGGCGTAAACTCCATGCGCTTCCAGTAGTCAAATCGGGTCTCGTCCTGTTTGCTGAACTTTACACGCCAAGGCTCACGCATCGTGCTTTCCGCCGCAGCTATGTGGGTCTGAAATTTCACCGCGTCCACTCCAGCACCAGCGGCGCAATCGATATAGGCGTGAGCTTGGCCAAGGCTTCCATCGTGTGCCTGGGCAATTTCAGCAATGACAGCACAAGCAGCCCCTGATGTTGGCGAAACAAGCCAATGCGGAGTGGCAGAACTGGTCAATTCATAGTCTCCTTTCTATGCGCGAACTATGCCCGATCTATGGACAACGGCTTTCATGGCATTGCGCGTATCGATGACGAGATCGATTGCGCCGGCTATTGCCAGGTAGTCTACACCGTCGTGATCAGTGCAAATGAGGGCTGCGTCGTAGCTGCTGAAAAGCTTTAGGTCAAACTGAATGCTCTTGCGCCCGGACATATCATCATGTTCGCGCGTGTGCGGAATCTCGGGCACAAAAGGGTCGTAAAAATCAACTTTTCCACCCTTGCCTTCAATCAGCTGTATCAGGGTTAGTGCCGGGCTTTCACGAGTATCTTCAACGTTCTTCTTATACGCCACACCAAATATCAAAATCCGGGATCCGCTCAAGGCCTTTTGTTTACGGCGGCTCAAGGAGTCAACCAACTTTTCAACGACATGCACTGGGGCCATTGTATTGATCTCACCAGCCAATTCAATGAAGCGGGTGTGAACACCATACTCCTTGGCTTTCCAAGTGAGATAAAATGGATCGATCGGAATGCAATGGCCCCCCAATCCGGGGCCGGGATAAAAAGCCATGTAGCCAAAGGGCTTGGTCTTGGCGGCCTCAATCACCTCCCAGACATTTATGCCCATGCGGTCGTAGATAATTTTCAATTCATTGACCAGCGCTATGTTCACCGAGCGGAAGATATTTTCCGTGAGCTTCACGGCTTCAGCTACCTCGCAACTGCTGACTTCAACGACGCGTTTCACGACACTGCCATAAAATTGGCTGGCCAGTGCAGTTGCGTCTGAACCATCGCCACCTACAACCTTTGGAATTGTTGCAGTATGATAGTCAGGATTACCTGGATCTTCGCGTTCTGGCGAGAACGCGAGGAAAAAATCACGCCCTGATTTCAAACCGCCTTTTTCCAGGATCGGGCGCATGACCTCGCGAGTTGTTCCAGGGTAAGTGGTAGATTCAAGTGCGATCAATTGGCCATCTCGCAAAAATGGTGACAATGACCGGGTGGTTTGGGTGATGTAGGAAAGGTCTGGTTCGCGATGTCTATTGAGGGGCGTTGGCACACATAGAATGACAATATCGCAGTCGGCAAGGCGAGCGTAATCTCTTGTCACTTCGAAGTGTCCAGATGCCCGCATTTCTGCAACG
Source organism: Rhodobiaceae bacterium (assembly GCA_031369725.1). GTDB lineage: Bacteria > Pseudomonadota > Alphaproteobacteria > Rhizobiales > Aestuariivirgaceae > Aestuariivirga. The sequence continues at coordinate 6,361 of JANMPF010000358.1, forward strand.
ATTTTATTTCCAATCCTGCCAATAGGGCTTTCACCAGAATTAAGCTGAGAGATTTTTAGAGGGTCAACATCAAAACCCAATACAGGATACCCTGCATTAAATACAGCCACCGCCAAGGGCAAGCCAACATAGCCCATGCCGATTACCCCAACGCAGCTGGAGCGGGCAGCAATTCGTTCAGCAAGTGCTCTGCCTTGTATGGTTATTGGGTTATTTTGGGTCTGTTCTGACATGTTGCTCCGTTGTGATTTAGCTGAATTTTTCAAGCATTAGATCGCTTTATTACTCGCTTATGAGAAATTCTCCAAGTAGACCACAGATTCGAAATATTTGGGACTTTGATGATCCATTGCGCTTCTCGCGAGGCATGGGGCAGCCTCTTAAAGTCGGTTTTGACGGCCTGTCCAAAGTTACCCATGACAACAGGAGTGTCTCAGGCTATGGGATCGCGATGTTGCAAAAGAAAACGGTTTGGGTCTTGCAAGGAGCACGCGTTGGTGACAATGCGCAGGCGATGGAATTGGCATTGATGATGGGTGGCGAGTTGAAGACCTTTGGGTTGAAATTCAATGCGCTGCATCATTTTCCGAATGTTGCTTTGGGAGCCTCGGTTGCCAGCTTGACCAAACGATCGCGATCAGAATTGCGGGCCCCTTGGCCCGACATGGTGATAGGTACAGGAAAACGCATGGCGCCAATTGCGCGATGGATAAAAAATAAATCGGGAGGACATACCAAAATAGTCCATCTTGGAAGACCCCGTGCACGGCTTTCCGCCTTTGATTTGGTGATTGCGACGCGGCAGTATGGACTGCCAAGCGACAGCAATGTGATAACGCTCGATTTGCCTTTTGCAAGTTCACACAAGGTGGACGCGGTTGAACTCGAAAAATGGCGGGAGCTTTGGCATGATTTGCCAAAGCCGCTGATTGGCGTGGCTATTGGCGGTGCAAAATATCCTCTTCGCTTCGGTTTCGCCGAAATTAGCGCCTTTGCAACAGCGCTGAATGACTTGGCGCTCCAGGCAGCGGGTTCCCTCCTGCTAATCGCATCACCGCGAACGAAGCCCCTGCTTGTAGATAGGATTGCTTCAATGCTGACGGTTCCACACTTGAACTATGGTAATTTTGACAAGACCAACAATCCTTACCGCGCGGCCTTGTCCTTATGCGACAGATTTGTTGTCACGTCTGACAGTGTGTCGATGATCAGTGATTTGATCAACGGTGGAAAGCCCGTTGAGGTTTTCAAGTTGCCGGTAGCAAAGCTATGGGTGCGGTGGAGTGCCAGGAAGGGGTTGGCGGCGTGGTTCTCGCGCAACGGATATTTGCAACCCCCGCGTGACGTTTCCCTCCTCGTACGCCAATTGATCGATGATGGTTCAATTGGTGTACTGGGTGCTGGTTTTCAGCCAAAACCGTACAAGCCCGCGCATGATGAAACCATTGTTCGTCTAAAGGAGCTCTTGAACAGCTAGGCTCGAATGAATCTGGAAGTATCTGATTTCTTTTATTGAGACATATGATTTTGAAGCCGCGACCAGCAGTTTTTGGCCGGCCAATTCTTCGTTGATTAAGCCAAACCTATATTCAGAAGCCAACTGGCCATTAAATTTTTAAGGGCATAAAACCGATGTTGATTGCCAGACTTGAGCCTGTGATCCCCCGATTACAAAAACCATGCTCGTTGGATGGAGTGAAGTCAGTTGTGTTCAAAGTGGAGTATTATGACAGATTTAAGCACCAGCTGTCAGACATATCTGGACCCATCGGCATCCGCCCGGCCGTTGGTTTCAGACCAAAACCGCCTGTTCATTCCGTAAATACGCCTATGCTTGGCGAAGCTTAATCTTCTTTTGGCGTTTCTGGCGTGGCGACTGGCATTATCGGCGCCGTAACTGGAGCAACCGCTTCGACTGCTTTGCTTACGACATTTTTGACCGCTTTTTTGACCGCTGTAGCCTTACGGGCAACTGATTTGGCAATTTTGCGTGCAGCCTTTTTGACGACCATAATTTTACCGGGTGGACTCTTGGTCACTTTTTTGGCGCCAACTTTCTTTTTGGCTGGTTTCTTCGTGGCGGGTTTCTTTTTCCCGGATTTATTTGCGCTGGCTTTCTTGGCAGGACGTTTCACTTTACGGGCCATAATCAATCCTTTGCGTTGGGGTTTCGTTGGACTCATCTCTAACTAATGTGATTTATGTCGATATATCCCGGAGCTTTATCATAAGAATAGGCGCGGTGAAAATGATTCTCCCATTCCGGGACCTTGGCAATTTGGGGCGAGAGCAGCATCCAGCCGGGGGATATCAGAGCCATGCCAACACCACAGTAGAAATCTATGACAGCCACAAGCAAGTCACCGGTGAAATTAGCGCCGCATATTGCTTTCTCAGAAGGTCATGCCTTGCGACGACGGGATTTCGCAAATGTATCGAAGGCGACCGCAAGGACGATGATGACACCTATGATGATTTGCTGGATGTAGGACGAGACGTTCATCAACACCAAGCCATTAAGCAACACGCCGATGAGAACGGCGCCGATGACTGTGCCAAAAATTGATCCTGCACCGCCAAACAGGCTTGTACCCCCGATCACAACAGATGCAATGACCGTAAGTTCATAGCCCGTGCCGGCAACGGCCTCGGCGGAATTAAGTCGTGCCGCAAGGACGAATGATCCCAGGCCTGCAAAGAAACCCATTATGACATAAACGCTGCAGATGATCCGGTTGACATTCAGGCCTGCAAGGCGTGCGGCTTCGGGATTTCCACCAACAGCATAAACGCGGCGACCATAACGCGTGTAATGCAAAACGATGTGGGCAAAAAATGCTGACACCAGGAAAATTATGACTGGAACTGGAACACTCAGGATGCGCCCCTGACCCCACCATGCGAACTCTGGTTGAAAACCGGAGATTGGTCCGCCCGCCGCAAACAACAAGGCGGCACCGCGGAAAACCGACATGCCGCCCAAGGTTACGACGAATGCGGGCACGCGGAGTTTGGTAATGGCGATGCCCTGCAGATAGCCGCAGGCAAGACCAATAAGGATTGCCGAGAGGGCAGCCAAGGGCCAGCCGTAGCCAATTGCGGCATCGCCCACGGTAAAGCGGTCCTGCATGCCACCCTTGGCCACAGCAGCCGCAACCAGTCCGGCAAAGGCCAACAACGAGCCAACGGAAAGATCGATCCCTGCGGTCAGGATCACAAAGGTCATGCCAATTGCCAGAAGACCTGTAATGGAAACCTGGCGCATGACGTTGAACAAGTTGATCGACGAGAGGAAGCGCGGTTCCATAATTGCAAAAACGGTCATCAACAGAAGCAGAAAAATAAGCGGCGCAAAACGTGCGAGGAAAGAAAAGGCATCAAATGCCATTCCGCTTTCTTTTGAGGTCGCCTCAGCCATTTTTGTCTCCACCACGCTCATGCTGCTTGCTGCGAACGCAAGGCCATCAAAGCCATAAGTTTTTCCTGATCGGCGTCTGCGCGAAGGATTTCACCGGTAACGCGTCCCTCACGCATGGTTACGATGCGGTCCGCGAGCGCCAAAATTTCTGGTAGTTCCGAGGAAATCACAATGACGGCAATGCCCGATGCCGCCATTTGGAACAGCAGGTTATGCACCTCGACCTTGGCCCCCACATCAATGCCGCGCGTGGGCTCATCCACAATCAGCACCTTTGGCCGCAGCGCCAGCCAACGGGCCAGCACCACCTTTTGCTGGTTCCCGCCGGAAAGATTACCGACGAGCTGATCGCTCGACGCCATGCGAATGTTGAGGAGCTTCCGGTATTCTTCGACCAGTGCAGCTTCTTTGCTGCGGCTGATAAAATAGCGAAATGACGAAATGCGATCATGGGTGGCGATGGACAGATTGGTGCGGATGGTAAGAGCGAGAAACAAGGCCTGCTGCTTGCGGTCCTCGGGGACAAGGCCGATGCCAAGATTGATGGCATCTTGAGGCGAAGAAATTCTAGCCTCATGGCCATTGACGATGATTTTCCCGGTATCTATCACATCAGCACCAAAAATGGCGCGTGCAGTCTCGGTACGTCCAGCGCCGACAAGGCCAGCGATGCCGAGAATTTCACCTTTGTTCACGGATAGGGAAACATCGTGCAGCTCAATGGCGCTGGCATCGCTGCTCTTGCGGCGACGTGAAAGGCCTCTGACAGAGAGTGCCACCTCACCCGTGGCATATGATATGTCGCGAGGTGCCAGCAGACCAAGTTCACGGCCTACCATCAGGCGAATGATGTCGTCAAGAGTTGTCCCGGCAACGCCGCCGCTACCCACGTGGCGGCCATCCCGCAGCACCGAATAACGGTCGCAAATCTCAAAAACTTCTTCGAGTCGATGGGTCACAAAAATTGTTGAAATTCCGTCGCGTTTGAGGGCGCGAATAATGGCGAATAGTTTTTCAACCTCGGTGCGGCTCAAGGCGGATGTCGGCTCATCCATGACGATCAGTCGCGACTTCATGGACAGCGCGCGGGCGATTTCGACCATCTGCTGCTCGGCTACGGAAAGGTCACGCACGAGCGCACGCGGGTTACGGTCAAGGCCAATGCGAGTGGCGAGAACCTGGGTTTCTGCTTCCAGTTTGCTTCGGCTGATAAAAAGCCGTGACCCCGGTTCGCGCCCGATGAATATGTTCTCGGCAATGGTCATGTCGGGAGCAAGGGTGAACTCCTGGTAGATGGTGACGATGCCCTTGGCCTGGGCCGCCCGCGGGCTGTCGAAGCTGACTGCTTCGCCCGCGAATTCAATGCTGCCTGCATCCGGGGCTTGGGCACCCGAGAGAATTTTCAATAGGGTTGATTTGCCAGCGCCGTTCTCGCCGAGAAAAGCATGGATTTCAGAGGCACCGACTTCGAAATCGACAGAGTCAAGGGCGCGCACGCCGGGAAAGGATTTTGAAATCCCGGTCATCCGAAGCAGCGGGTGGGCTGAGGGTGGTGTTGCCATGGACAAAACATCTCCCGGCCGAGATTTGGCCCCGGCCGGAAAATTACTTCAGCTTGTTTACTTCACTTCGCCAAGACGTTCGGCAATGTTCAGGTTGTCCTTGGTGACGGCGACCGGAGTCAGCAGAAGAACTTTCTCAGCTGGCTGCGTACCATCCTTGAGGAAAGCGACAAGCGTCTGGACGCCGAGCGCGCTCTGTTTGCCTGGGAACTGTTCGATTGTCGCCGTGAGGCCACCGTCGCGCACTTGCGCCAGCGCTTCGGGGAGCGCGTCGAAGCCGATGATTGCGATCCCGGACAGGCCACGGCCTTTCACTGCTTCCATGGCTCCCAGCGCCATGTCGTCGTTCGCCGCCACAATCACTTTCGGCGGCTCGGCCATGCCGGCAAGTGCGGCTTCGGTCACAGCCAGCCCCTTGGCGCGATCAAAACCCGCCTGCTGTTCGAACACGATCTTGTACTTGTCGGCCATGCCATCAAGAACATTATGTAATCCCTTGTTGCGGTCGATTGCCGGTGAGGCACCGGGTTGTCCCTGCAAATTGATGATGGTTGCGCCATCAGGGAACATCTTGACAATAAGATTTCCCTGGGCTTCGCCGCCCTTCACGTTGTCAGCGCCGATATGTGCGAGAATGCCTTCGACCTTGGTGACGCGGCGGTCGACGGTGACCACCGGAATCTTTGCATCCACAGCCTGTTGCAGAGCGGGTGCCATGGCATCCACTTCGTTCGGGCTGATAACGATGCCCTTCACGCCCTGGGTTATTGCCGCTTCTACGTCGGCGGTCTGCTTGGGCGAGGAAACCTGGCCGTCGCTCTCGATCACATCGTAGCCTTGCTTCACGATCTCCGCCTTGAAGGCGTTCATCATGTGAACAAAAAATGGGAAGGTGAGCCCCGGCACTGATGCCAGGATTTTGTCTCCGGCATAAGCCATCGGTGCTGTCACCACAGTCAACGCCAGAGCGCTGGCTACAATAAGTCTTCTTGTATATTTGCGCATTGTTGAAATCCTCCCGCGAAACACTTCGCGCGCAGAGGAAACACGGGACTTGCGCCGTAGTCAATCGGAAATGCAATTCAAAAACCGCATAGCTGCTGCAACTGATAATTCACTGTTGCAAGATTTCCGACGAAATTAATTATGCCGCACTGCAGCGAGAAAATCTATCGCGTTTGGTCTCGCATTGTCTTCAGAGGAGCGACAATATTTGTGTAGATGCCGCAAGGCATTTACGTTACTCACGTTCTGTACTTTCTCCGTCGGCGTGATGTCTAACATTGAAAATTGGCATTCTTCGATGGCACCAATCCGGACGCTTTAATGGTCATCCGTTCTGTCGTGGCGCTCGCCATTTTTGGCACGATTGCGACGCTGGTCCTCTTCTCCCACCCGTTTCTGGTTGCATGCTGTGACTGGACGGTTACCCAAGCTGTTGGCAATTTTGCCTAATATCCATTCCATCTTGGAAATGGTAACGGCAGCGCGACGCTCGCTTTGCTTCTTAATATCCGTTGGGTCGAGGCCGTCGAGAAGGTGGGTCCGCGCTTGGTCAACCGGTCGCTAGAAGCTTGCGCTTGCCATTGTAATGGGGGAGCTGGTGCGATTACAGGACTCGAATGTTGTGAATTTTCCACATTTTATCAATAATTTAAATTTTAAGTTATAAAATGTACCATAGATTATACCGTATTTTG
>JANMPF010000366.1:0-4123 GCA_031369725.1 Rhodobiaceae bacterium
AAATTCCGGCAGCAGATGATGGAACTGGTAAATGAAGCCAATGCCAATCCGCCTGATGCGGGTGCGTGCGGCATCATCAAGTGCGGCGCAGTTGTGGCCTGAAATGAATACCTCGCCAGCGGTTGGCGCTTCCAGCAAGCCAGCGATATGCAGAAGCGAGGATTTGCCGGCACCGGACTGGCCGACAAGGGCAACGATCTCGCCGGAATGGACCTGCAAGTTCAGGCCTTTGAAAATATCGAGCCGCCCCCGCCCTTCGGCATAGGAGCGGTCAACGCCACGAAGTTCAAGGGCTGCCCGCATCACTCGTACCTCAACGCTTCAACCGGATCGAGCTTGGCTGCCCGCCAGGAAGGATAGAGTGTTGCGATGAATGACAAGGACAGCGCCATCACCACAATCCAGAAGGTTTGCAAGGGGTCCATGTCGGCTGGCAGTTGGGCCAGGTAGTAAATTTCCGCGTTGAAGGGGTCAACACCGGAAAGCCACTGGATGAACTGCCGGATGTGCTCGACATTCAAACATATGAGGGTTCCAAGCAGCAGCCCGGCAAGTGTACCCATGACACCGATGGCTGCACCGGTGATGAAAAACACGCGCTGGATGGCACCGCGTGTGGCCCCCATGGTGCGTAATATGGCGATGTCGTGGCCCTTGTCTTTCACCAGCATGATGAGGCCCGAAATAATGTTGAGTGCGGCCACCAGAATAATCATGGTCAGCACCATGAACATCACATTGCGTTCAACCGCCAACGCATTGAAGAAGGCCTGGTTGCGATCTTTCCACGTGTTCAACCAGAGCCCGGGTCCTGCTGCCTCGCGAAGGGCAGGAACCATGGCGGCAATATTGTCAGGATCCTTCACCATGATTTCCAATCCGGTGGCACCCTCCTCGGACACAAAATACTCCTGCGCATCCGCCATGGGCATATAAATAATGCTGTCGTCATATTCCGACATGCCGATCTTGAAAATCGCCACCACGGTGAAATCACGAATGCGGGGGGCGGTGCCCATGACGGTATCTGGCCCGTTGGGTGAAATAATGGTCAATGTGCTGCCGAGACCCAATTGATGGCGAAGTGCGAGGCCCACACCCACGGCGATGCCACCTGATTTGTCAAAGCCCGTGAACGTGGGCGTCTTGTCGGGAACTGTGGGGTCGGCAATGGCGGTAATCAGGTCCTTGTTGTTGATGCTGGAGAGCTTCTCGATATCGCTTTCGCTGATGCCGCGCACGAGAACACCGGTGCTGCTCTTGAGCGATGATGCCATGGCCTGGCCTTCGACCAGCGAGATGACGCGCTTTACGCCATCAACCTTTTCCAAGCGGGCTTGAATGTCCTTGAAGTCGGGAATAGCAGTCTGGTCTTCCTTGAAGATGGTGGCGTGGCCGGAAAAACCCAATATCTTGTCGAGAAGTTCGGCGCGAAAACCGTTGAGCACCGCCATCACCACAATAAGTGTTGCAACACCCAGCATGATGCCGAGGAACGAAAACAATGAGATGACGGAGATGAAACTTTCCTTGCGCCTGGCGCGAAGGTAGCGCAGTGCCAGCATCCACTCAAAGCCTGCAAAGGGTTTCGTATCTGGAAGGTTTTTATCCATCAGGTTGAAAAGCGCCCTACAACGTCGCCCAGCGGAACATTCTCACGGACACCGGATTTGCGGTTTTTCACTTCGGCATAACCGTCTTTCAGGCCGCGGGGGCCAACAATCACCTGCCACGGCAAGCCGATCATGTCCATGCTGGCAAACTTGCCACCCGCACCGCCCTCCTTGTCGTCATACAGAACATCAACGCCCTTGGCCTGCAACTCTCCATAGATTTTCCCGGCTGCCGCATCGGTTGCGGCATCACCAACCTTGATGTTGATGAGCCCCACATGAAATGGCGCCACCACCTCTGGCCAAATGATGCCCGCCGCATCGTGGCTTGCCTCGATAATGCCGCCCACGAGGCGCGAAACGCCGATGCCGTAGGACCCCGACTGCACACTGATTTTCTTGCCATCAGCGCCTTGCACTTCGCAGCCCATGGGATCGGAATATTTGGTGCCAAAGAAAAAGATGTGGCCAACTTCTATGCCGCGCCCGGTCATGCGTCTTGCCTCTGGCACCCGTTTTTCAAATTCGGCAACATCGTGCTTTTCGTCGGTTGCGGCATATTTTGAGGTAAAGCTTTCGACAAGTCTGGCAACCGCTGCCACATCATCGTAGTCAACTTCAACCTTGTTCCAATCCATGTTGTGGAAATCGCCGTCGAAGAAAACCCCACTTTCGCCGGTTTCCGCCAGAACCAAAAACTCGTGGCTGTCAGAACCGCCAATGGGCCCGGTTTCGGCGCGCATGGGAACAGCCTTGAGCCCCAGCCGCGCAAAGGTGCGGAGATAGCTTACGAACATCTTATTGTAGGAATGCTGGCCTGCCTCACGGCTTACATCGAATGAGTAGGCGTCCTTCATCAGGAACTCGCGGCCACGCATGACGCCAAAGCGGGGGCGCACTTCGTCCCTAAATTTCCATTGAATGTGATAGAGGTTGCGCGGCAGGTCCTTGTAGCTCTGCACGCCCTGGCGGAAGATGTCGGTAATCATTTCCTCGTTGGTGGGGCCAAACAGCATCTCGCGGTCGTGGCGGTCCTTGATGCGCAGCATTTCCTTGCCATAGGCATCATAGCGGCCAGACTTTTTCCACAGCTCGGCTGGCTGGATGGTGGGCATCAAAACTTCCAGTGCGCCGGCACGGTTTTGCTCTTCGCGCACAATTTGCTCAATCTTTTTGAGAACCTTGAAGCCGGTAGGCAACCAAGAGTAGTTGCCTGCCGCTTCCTGCCTGATCATCCCTGCGCGCAACATCAGGCGATGCGAAACGATTTCCGCCTCCTTCGGATCATCGCGTAAAATGGGCATGAAATACTGCGAAAGACGCATGAGAATCCCCGTGTAAAACGTGTTTTGTGTCCTTTTAAGGGAAACACTCGGGAACACAAGACAAGGCATTTTTGAGACCACGTTACATTTTTGTCATTTTTAACGTGACACGGCCAATCCATGTGCTAGCGTTGCTGCCAATAACAAAAGACCGATGGTGTACTTCTAAAGTGGACCCAGGTCTGGGGAGGACACTTCCGGGCGCGCATGTGGGTTATCCCCCACAAGACAGCTGCCCCGCCAATCCATCCGGATTGGTAGTAAAAGGAAGTCCAAATGACTTGAGAAAGGCGAAGTGAAAGCTTCGCCTTTTTTTATTGTGAGGCGTCATCAAAATTCAATCCGACATCCCATTGCCCCCGCCTCGTCATTCCCGCGTATGCCCACCACCATCCGTCATTCCGGCGCACGCCGAAATGACGGAAAGCTGGGGGCTTACCCGTTCGGTTTTGGCATGGTGTCGTAGAAGGGCAGATTATCCAGGGTGAGAACCCCATGCGTCTTCAGATAGTAGAACATTGCAAACACGGCTGTTGCCAGAACGGTTGTCAGAAAAGCCTTGCGCCACAGCCTGGGATTGACGGGTGCGCCAGGTTCATGGCCCGCTTCAACGACGCTTCCACTTTCATGGGAATTGCGGATGCCAAAGGGCAAGGTCAAAAACAACACCAGCCACCAGATGATGAAATAAATGGCGATTGCCGAGGCAATACTCATGCCTCTTCCAATTCTATCAGAGTGCCGCAAAAGTCCTTGGGGTGGAGGAACAACACGGGCTTGCCATGGGCACCGATAGTGGGATTGCCATCACCCAACAGGCGCGCCCCTCCCAACAGCAAATGATCGCGCGCTGCCAAAATGTCTGCCACCTCATAACATATATGGTGCATGCCGCCTGCAGGATTCTTCTCGAGGAACGCCTTGATCGGCGAGTTCTCCCCATAGGGTTCAAGGAGTTCGATTTTGGTGTTGGGCAACTCGACGAAGACCACCCGCACCCCGTGGGCTGTTTCGATCTGTGGTGCGGAAACCTTCGCACCCAGTATCGCGGTATAGATTTTGGCACCCTGCTCCAAGTCGGGCACGGCAATTGCCACATGATTTAGTCGTCCAAGCATGATCCATCCCATTTATCGCCTAAATTGAAAGCAATCAATGCGGCCTTTGGGCAAGTTCTGAGATTAT
>JANMPF010000369.1:0-2399 GCA_031369725.1 Rhodobiaceae bacterium
AAGGGCCTTTCACAAATCTCCATCGAGATGAAAGACTTTGCCGCGCGCGCCAAATCGCGCAAGCTCTTGCCGCAGGAATATACCGGTGGTTCAACCTCGGTTTCCAACATGGGAATGATGGGTGTTAAAAACTTCCAGGCCATTGTCAACCCGCCACAAGCCACGATTTTGGCAATCGGTGCTGGCGAGCGCCGACCCGTGGTGCGGGGCAACGCAATTGTCATCGAGCAGCAAATGTCAGTTACTCTGTCAACGGACCATCGCGCCGTTGATGGCGCACTTGGTGCGCAACTGATTGGCGCTTTCAAGATGTATATTGAGGAGCCCGGATTGATGTTGGTGTGAAGATGCAGATCAGACTATCTATCCTGAACCGTCATTCCCGCGAAGGCGGGAATCCAATTTTCGTCGCCCACTGTTTGCTGCCAAAGTTGGTTTCCCGCCTTCGCGGGAATGACGGGGTTTGAAAACAATGAAAAACATTCTGGCATTTGGTGATAGTCTCACCTGGGGCTTTGTGGCAGGTAAGGATGCACGGCATTCTTTCGAAGATCGCTGGCCGAACGCGCTGGCTGCGGGACTGGATGGCAAGGCATATGTTGTTGCAGAGGGCCAGAACGGGCGCACGACTGTATTTGATGATGAGACCACTTTTGAATCGCGTAACGGTTCTGTCGCGCTGCCGCTGCTGCTGATCAGCCACCAGCCCCTTGATCTGGTGATTATCATGCTGGGCACCAATGACATTAAGTTTGCGGCGCGCTGCCGGGCGTTTGATGCTTCGATGGGCATGGAACGCCTTATTCAGATTGTCAGAAATGCCAACTACATCAAAGGCTACAAAATACCGGAAATCCTGATCATGTCGCCACCGTTTCTCGTGCCGACGGAAGACGAATGGTTCAACGAGTTGTGGGGCCATGCGATTACGGAGTCGAAGTTGTTTGCCAAGCACTACGCACGGGTGGCGGTAGAGCAGGGTGTGCATTTCTTTGATGCGGCAACTGTGGCGGTAGCCGACAAAACCGATGGCGGGCATCTGGATGCGGCAAATACGCGGGCGATTGGTGTGGCACTGGTGCCGGTGGTGAAGAAGATTTTGAGCGAGCAGTGAGTAGTGAGTAGCGAATAGTTTTTCCCCCCTATTCGCTACTCACTACCCACTATTCGCTCCTTTTAGGGAGACAAACATGGCCGACAACAACTTCGACGTTCTCATTATCGGCTCGGGCCCCGGTGGCTATGTGACGGCCATTCGGGCAGCGCAATTGGGGTTCAAGGTTGGCATCGTCGAGCGCGAGCATCTGGGTGGCATTTGTCTGAACTGGGGCTGCATTCCCACCAAGGCATTGCTGCGTTCGGCCGAGATCTACCACTACATGAAGCATGCCAAGGATTATGGCTTGTCGGCGGACAACATCACGTTTGATGCCAAGGCCGTGGTACAGCGCTCACGGGCTGTCTCGGGACGCCTGAATGGTGGCGTTGGTGGCTTGCTCAAGAAGAACAAGGTGCAGGTGATCTGGGGCGAGGCGAAGATTTCCAAGCCCGGTGAAGTGGTGGTTGTGAAATCAACCAAGGTGCCGATGCAGCCGCAGAACCCGGTGCCGCGCGGCGTTGTTGAGGCTGGTACCTACACAGCCAAGCACATCATTATCGCCACGGGCGCGCGACCGCGCGTGTTGCCTGGTCTTGAGGGAGACGGCAAACTGGTATGGACTTATTTTGAGGCCATGGTACCGCCGGAAATGCCGAAGTCACTGCTTGTTGTGGGCTCAGGCGCCATCGGCATCGAGTTTGCCTCGTTTTACAATTCCATGGGTGTTGATGTGACTGTCGTTGAGATCATGGATCAGGTGATGCCGGTTGAAGACGCCGAGATTTCCAAAATCGCGCAGAAACAACTGGAAAAGCAGGGTCTCAAAATCAAGCTGGGCGCGAAAGTCAGTGGACTGAGGAAAACCGCGGGCAGCGTTACCGCCACGATCGAGCAAGGCACCGAGAAAACCGAGATCAAGGTGGACCGGGTGATTTCAGCCGTAGGCGTGGTCGGCAATGTCGAAAACCTGGGATTGGAAGCGCTTGGCGTGAAGATCGAGAAGGGCTGCATTGTGATTGATGGCTTTGGCCGCACCAATGTTGCCGGCATTTACGCCATTGGCGACGTGGCGGGTCCACCGATGCTGGCACACAAGGCAGAGCACGAGGGGGTGATCTGCATCGAGAAGATCAAGGGGCTGGATTCCCACCCCATGAAAAAAGAACAAATTCCGGGCTGCACCTATTGCAACCCGCAGGTGGCTTCCGTTGGGCTTACCGAAGCCAAGGCGAAGGCTTCCGGCTTTGAACTTAAAATTGGCCGCTTCCCGTTCTTGGCCAACGGCAAGGCGATAGCGCTG
>JANMPF010000373.1:0-11907 GCA_031369725.1 Rhodobiaceae bacterium
GGGGATTGTTCGCATGCCAAACAAGCAGGGATATGCTGCCATGGTATGGAATATTGATCAATCCACCAGTCTTGCATTGTGCAGTGACTACCGCTCACAAAATGCCCCTTGCGATGTCATGACGCCGGACTCATTCGCGCAGATTGCGGCGCTGTCGGTTGAATCTGCGCCCCTTGCAAAAAAACCCGTGGTTCAGGGGTCGGATGATTCCAGACCTGCGAAAAAGAAACGCGCAAAGAAATCATTCCATTGAACGCCGCGATGAGGAACAGGGTGGCGCTGGGTGTGGCTTGTGCACTTGGCGCTGCCGGGCTTTATGGACTTGTTCCAAATTTTGTGCGCGGGGCATTCAACAATGGGATTCCCCCGGTAGAAGCCACTCTGTTTCGCACAAGTGTTATTGCGCCTGCCTTTGCCCTGATTGCCATCAGGCAGGGCGAGCAATTACGAATTCCACGGGGAGCATGGGGCGTATTTGCAGCGCAGGCGGTGGCGACACTGGTAATCTCGGTTTCCTATCTTGCCTCGGTGCAATTCATTCCGGTTGGGCTGGCAGTCATCATTTTCTTTACGTTTCCCGTTCTCATCATGCTGGCTTCACCAATCATCGAGGGGCGGTCACCCGGGCTGCGGCGGCTGCTTATCGCGATTTTGGCATTTATCGGGCTGGTTGTCGCGATTGGGCCGAGTTTTGGCGCGCTTGATGTGCGCGGAGTGGCTCTGGCAAGCCTTGCGGCGCTTGGTGGCGTGGTACAATTTTTCACGGGGCGGTCGATCTCGCGTCATGTGACACCAGCGGTGTTTGGCAGCCTTGTTCACATCGTCATCTGGCCAGCAACCCTGTTGGTGGCACTTTATGCCGGCAATGGAAATTTACGAATGTTGCCGGGAGGTGGCGCAACTGCGATCGGCATGTATTTTCTGGCAGGTGTGGCTGCGGTTTATGTTGTGGCATACATGCTGCAAATGCTGTCGCTGCGATTTGCGCCAGCCTCACGGGTAGCGCCGTTTTTCAACCTTGAGCCCATTGTAACGACGATTTGCGCCGCCTTGCTATTGGGCGAGCGTCTTACGTTCAATCAATATGCCGGGGCTGGGATAGTTCTTGCCGCTCTTGTCATATCAAGCCTTCGCGGTTCCCGGGAAGCTGGGGCATGAGCAATCTTCCAATTCCAGTTGCCATTCTTACCGGATTTCTAGGCTCTGGCAAAACGTCTCTTCTCAACTCAGTGTTGAAGGACGCGATGATGTCGAACGCCGCTGTCATTATCAATGAGTTTGGTGATGTGTCACTTGACCACTTGCTGGTTGAACGTTCCGATGAAAACATCATTGAGCTGGCGTCGGGTTGCCTGTGCTGCACCATTCGTGGTGACCTCATTGACACGATGCATGATCTCCTCGGCAAGCGCGATCGCGGCGAGGTGAAAGCCTTTGACCGGATCATCATTGAAACCACAGGTCTTGCGGATCCGGCTCCGGTTCTGCACTCGGTCATGAGCGAGCCAACCTTGCTTGAGCGCTGCAGGCTTGAAGGTGTGGTGACAGTTGTTGACGCGGTAAACGGCGAACTCACGCTTGACACCCATGTGGAAGCGGTAAAGCAGGTTTGCGTGGCTGATCGCATTGTGCTCACCAAGCTTGATTTACTGTCTGGCCGTGAGGGCGAGGACATGATGTTTGCCATTATCGGGCGGCTTCGCAAACTCAATCCATCGGCGCGGCTGCTCACCACGCATCGCAATGAGGCAACCGCCGCCCGGCTGTTCAACATGGGGCTTTATGATCCGGAAACGAAAACCGCTGATGTGCGGAAATGGCTTGCAGCCGAAGCTGTTGAGGTTGGCGAGAAACGACACCGACATCATCACCACGATGTGTCGCGCCATGATGCGCATATCCGTTCGTTCAGTTTCACGGAAGATCAGGCCATCAGTCCAGCCGGACTTGAACTCTTTATGGAACTCTTAAAGTCATATCACGGGGCCAACATGCTGCGCATGAAGGCGATTGTGAAAGTTTCCGATGAACCCGCAAAACCGGTTGTCTTGCATGGCGTGCAGCATGTGTTTCATCCACCAGTGCGGCTGCCCGCATGGCCTGACAGTGATCATTCAACCCGCATGGTTTTCATCGTGAAGGATATTGAAAAGCCGATGATTGAAGGCCTGTTTAGGGCCTTTACAGACCAAATTTCGGGTGGCGTTGATGCGTTTATGGATAAAACCCTTTCTCTCAACAGGTGAATGATGGGCTTGAATATTTACGGACTAAGGAAATGTTCCACTTGCCAGAAGGCGTTGGGCTGGCTTGATGATGCAGGTGTTGGGTATGATTTCACCGATGTAAAGGAGGTTCCACCGGATGCCAGCCGCGTTGCGAAATGGTCGAAAGCATTGGGTGGTTGGGAGAAGATGATCAATCGCGCAGGCTATACTTGGCGTGGGCTTTCTGCTGCAGAGACGGCTGATCTCACCGAAGCAAAGGCTGTTGCACTTGCGGTGAAAAACCCGTCACTCATCCGCCGTCCGCTGGTGGAACACAAGGATGGTTCTGTAAGCGTTGGTTTTTCAGAAAAGACACGGGCCCTGTTCAAGCCCTGACGAGAGGTCGCGTCATGCAGGTTGGGCCCCCTTCGCCTTTGCGGCAAATCTCGTAACCCTTAATCACTTCCACCTCAACACCCACCTCACGCATGCGTCTTGCAGTTTCAGGATTGCCTTCCACCATCATGGCATGACGTGGACCGAGGGCGAGTACGTTGCAACCCATCGTAGCGAATTCCTGTTCCGGCACATGGACAAATTTAATACCGCGTGATTCGAGGAATTCAACAAGCCTTACGGGCATGAGCGGCAAATAGACCACTGCCAAATCCCTGTCGAGCGGGCTCAAAAATGACATGAGATGAAATACGTCGGATTTACCCTTGTAATGCGCCATGTCGAAGGAAAGTATTTCAACATCGGCGCCCGCAATTGCTGCGAGCTGACGCACGCCCTCCCGGTTGGTGCGGTATCCAATTCCTGCCAGAAGGGTGTGGCGATCCACCCAGATGAGATCGCCTCCTTCGAGAAGTCCGGGTGCTGCAATCTCACCTGCGATCGGAATGCCAAGGCTTTCCAGATATGCGCCATTCACCTTGGGCTCAAGCCTGCGGGCGGGCTTTCCCATGTGGGGCCGCACCAAGCCGCGCGGGGTAATCACCAGCGCATCATGGGCGTAAAGTGAATCGAGGGTGAGACCGTCACCGTCCGGCAGTTTGATAACCTCAGCACCAGTCGCAAGCAGGGTTTTTTCCACGACTGCATATTCCGCGTTGGCACCGTTGAAGTCTGGCCGCGAATGATAGTTCAGCTTTTGCCATTCAGCGTCAATGCGGGCGTTGCCGTTGAACGCAATGCCGGGGGTCCGAATGGCTACCTTCCTGAGGGTTCCCCAGTTGTTGAAACTGCCGAAATCATAAGTCATTTGCGCTTAATCCTGAATTCAAGAACATCACCAGTCCTGATACTGGCAAGCAGCTCATGGCCCTGTTCGATACAAAAGTAGGGCATGTCTATGGCAGCCATTGGGTCGGTTGCAAGCACCGTCAGCACATGGCCGGATTGCATGGAGGCCAAGCGTTTGCCTGCCTTGAGCACCGGCAAGGGGCATAGCAGGCCTGAAAGGTCGATTACATCTTCAAATTCACTGTCAGGCATGGCACTAGTATAGCCAGAAATTTGAAGAATGGGAGAAGCCCTTGTCGTCACTGTTTAGCAAGGCCAGTTTTACCGCAAAAGCCAAAAAACTTCTGTTAAGTGGCAGCCGCGACACGACGCTGGAGAAATCGGAAGTTGCAAAGCTCGACCTCCGTTTTGAAGGCATTGTGGGCGATTTCCATGCGGGCCTCACGCGCAAATCAGACTCGCGCACCCTGAAACACTATCCGCGCAATACGGATATTCGGAATGTGCGCCAAGTCACCATTGTTTCGGAAGAAGAACTGGCAGAGATCGCGGCCGCCATGGACATTCCTGAGGCAAAGCCCGAATGGCTGGGGGCCAATATCGTGACGTCCGGCATTCCCGACCTCACATTGCTCCCGCCTTCGGCGCGGCTACAATTTCCATCGGGTGCCACACTCGTTGTTGATATGGAAAACCTTCCCTGCCGCCAGGTGGCAGATGTGATTTTGCAGCACCACCCGGATGTGAACGTCGGATTTGTCAAAGCTGGCTGGAACAAGCGCGGACTCACCGCCTGGGTGGAACGCGAGGGTGCCATCAGCGGAGGAGATGCCATCACCGTGTGGGTTCCGCAGCAGCGAATTTACCCCCACATCCCGACATGAAAATCATTGGAGCCATCATTGCGGGTGGAAAATCTTCCCGCATGGGAGGTGAAGAAAAAGCGTTTCTCACGCTTTCGGGCAAGAGCTTTCTCGATCTCGTGATTGGCCGTTTTGACCAACAGGTTGATCGGGTTGTGATCAATGCCAATGGCGACGGGCAAAGGTTTTCTGATACTGGTTTGCAAGTGGTACCGGATATCATGACAACACTCACCACGCCGCTGGCTGGACTGCATGCCAGTTTGAGCTTTGCGCGGAATGCCGATTTTCTCGTGACGGTTCCTTCCGACACGCCATTCCTGCCGCTCGATCTGGTTTCGCGGCTCGTTGAACAGGCGCAAGATGGAGGCGCTGCTATTGCACATTCCGGGGGTCAGGACCATTATGTTATTGGTGCCTGGAAAGCCGAACTCCTGACTGATCTTGAGAAAGCCATTCAAAAAGAAGGCCTGTTTCGTGTAAAGGATTGGGCGCGGCACGTTTCGGCCGGTATCGTCAGGTGGCCGGTTTTACCCTATGACCCATTTTTCAATTTAAACACGCCGGATGATTTGAAGCGGGCTGAAAATATTGTGAGAGCCAATTCATGACGCAAAAAACCATCGGCGTTGCCGGATTTAAAAATTCCGGCAAGACGACGTTGGTGGAAAAACTTGTGGTTGCTCTCACCCAGCGGGGCTACCGCATTTCCACTGTAAAACACGCTCACCATTCTTTCGATATCGACCATGAAGGAAGGGACAGCTTCAGGCATCGCAGCGCTGGGGCCACCGAAGTCGCAGTCGTTTCCAAATCGCGCTGGGCCATTATCCATGAGCTGCGCGTGGAGGCAGAACCGCCACTTGCTGACATTCTGGCAAAGCTTGCGCCTTGCGATTTGGTTATCGTGGAAGGCTACAAGGGCTACGGCCATGACAAGATCGAAGTTCGCAATTTGGCGTTGGATAATCCGGTGCTCGCAGGAGACGACCTCACCATTGTGGCGGTTGCGGCGACGGGTCCAATTTCTGGTTCACCAGTACCAGTCTTTGACCGGGACGATGTTACGGCATTGGCCGCCTTTATCATCAAACATGCAGGGTTAGGGTAATGCGTGTCGGATTCTGTCGGGGCCCCGTCGCTCAAATTCACGACTGTTGAATTTCTCTCACTAATGTGACCAAAATTCATAACTGGTTGCAAAGGATTTTCCATGAAAACGCAGGCGCGGGTTGTTGTTATTGGCGGTGGTGTGGTGGGCGTTTCGACACTGTACCACTTGGCCAAGAAGGGCTGGAGCGATGTGGTTTTGGTGGAGCGCAAGGAATTGACTTCCGGGTCAACATGGCACGCGGCAGGCCTTTTGCCGCTGTTCAACCTGTCCTATTCGGTAGGCCAAATCCACAAATACTCAGTCAAGCTCTATGACGAACTGGAGGCGGAAACGGGCCAGCACGTGGGGTTCAGGAAAGTCTCAAACATTCGTCTTGCCCGCACCAAGGACCGTTGGGACGAATTCATGTATTATGCCGGGATCGCTGAAACCATTGGTGTGAAGGTGAACAAGCTCACACCCCAGCAGATCAAGGAAATTTGGCCGCTTTGTGAAACCGATGGGCTGCTTGGCGGCATCCAGCATCCCGATGATGGCTATATTCAACCCGCCGACCTGACCCAGGCCTTGGCCAAGGGTGCACGCAACAGGGGTGCTGAAATCTACCGCAACACCACGGTTACAGCCATTGAGCAATTACCCTCCGGCGAATGGCTGGTGAAAACCGACAAGGGCGACATAACTTGCGAGCATGTTGTGTCGTGTTCTGGCAATTTCGCCCGCAAGACCGGGGCCATGGTTGGTCTTGATATCCCGGTCATTCCGGTCGAACACCAATATATTGTCACGGAGCCTTCGCCACTGATCAAGGAACGCCAGGCCAAGGGACTGCCTGAAATGGGGGTTCTGCGTGAAGCCGATTCGAGCTGGTATTTGCGCGAGGAAAACGGTGGTTTTGTTCTTGGCATTTATGAAAAAGGTGCGCCGTGCTGCTATATGGATGGTCCTTCTGACCAGAGCGAATATGAATTGTTCCAAGGCGAGCTTGAACGTCTTGAACCCTATATCGAAACGACAATCGCCCGCGTTCCAGCCTTTGGCGAATTGGGCATCAAGAAAATTTACAATGGAGCCATTGCCTACACACCCGATGGCTCACCCATTATCGGGCCGGCATGGGACAAAAGGAATTTCTGGTTGAATGAAGGCCACTCATTTGGCGTCACCGCTGCTGGTGGTGCGGGATGGCAATTGGCCGAATGGATCGTGGATGGTGAACCCACCATTGACATGATGGGCGTTGATCCCCGGCGCTTTGGCCCCTACGCGACACGCGGGTACCTCAAGGAAAAGACCGAAGAGGCTTACGCCAATGTGTTCACCATGCATTATCCGGAAGAAGAGCGCGCGGCTGCCCGGCCATTGAAGCGCACGCCCTGTTATGATCGCATGAAGGATTTGGGTGCTGTGTTTGGTTCGGTTTATGGCTGGGAACGGCCAGGCTGGTTTGCGCCAAGGGGCTATGCGCTGACGGACAAGGATCTGGAGAGCCCCGATGTGTTGCTCAATCACAATCATGCGGCCCCCACGGAAGACGGGCGCATTGTTGAAAAGTGGTCGTTCCGGCGCTCCAATGCATTCCGCTTTGTGGGTGAGGAATGCCGCAATGTGATGGACAACGTGGCGCTGCAGGACATGTCGGCATTCGCCAAGTGTTTCATCTCCGGCCCGGGAGCGGAGAAATGGCTAGACGGCATTCTTGCCAACCGCATTCCAAAAAAGGTGGGCCGCATCGCGCTGACGCACATGCTCACGTCACTGGGTGGGGTGCGGGCCGAATTCACCGTCTACAAGGCGCGTGAGCAGGGTTATTATCTGGTTTCTGCGGGTGCTTTTGAGCGTCACGACCATGACTATTTGCGTAAAGCCCTGCCCAACGATGGCAGTGTGCAAATGATGCCGGTAACAACGGCCTGGGGCGTTCTGGTTCTTGCCGGCCCCAATTCCCGCAAAGTTCTGCAGAAACTGACTGATGCGGATCTTTCCAACGAAGCTTTCCCCTGGCTTTCCGGCAAGCAGATCAGTGTCGGGACAACATGGGCACACACCATGCGGGTTAATTTTGTAGGCGAACTCGGCTATGAATTCCATCATCCGGTTGAACAACAGGTTGCGCTTTTCGATCACCTGATGAAGGCAGGCCGGGAATTCGGCATTAGGCCCTATGGCATCAAGGCCATGTCGGCACTTTCGATTGAAAAGAGTTACCGTCTGATCCCGCGCGAACTCTCCATCGAATATTCAGCGTATGAATCGGGTCTTGACCGCTTTGTGCATCCAAACAAGGGGCAGTTCATTGGCCGAGACGCGCTGGTTGCAGGCCGTGAAAAGGGTCTGAACTGGAATTTCGTGACCCTGGAAGTTCACGGCGTCACCGATGCTGACTCAGATACGCGGGGGTCGGAACCAATTTATTCAAAAGGCAAACTTGTTGGTCGCGCCACCAATGGTGGTTTTGGCTGGCGGGTTAACAAATCTTTGGCCCTTGGCATGGTGAAGCCAGAATTTGCGGCAGCGGGAACTGAGCTTGAAATAAAAATTCTGGATAAATTGTTCAAGGCTAGCGTTATTATGGAAAGTCCCTATGATCCCGATAATCTGAAGTTGCGCGCTTGATTCTCTAAGCCGGCTCGATTCAATACCTTTGCGCAAACTCTCATGACTTATTGAACAGAGGGATGACGGGGGACTATATTGGGACGTCAGGAACAGAGCTACGGTACGGGCGTTTTCTTTGTTTTAATTGCCACATTGGGTTGGAGTCTTTCCGGACTTTTTGTGCGCCTCTTGCCAGGGCTTGATGGCTGGCAGATCAATTGTTGGCGCGGCTATTGGACGGCCGTTGCGTTGATGGTTTATCTCATCGTCGTTTATGGCCGCGGGGCCGTGCACAAGTTTACCGAAATTCCGAAGCCAGCCCTATTCATTTCGTCGCTATTTTTTGCTTTTGGCACGACGCTTTATGTATCCTCGCTGACATTGGTCAGTACGGCTACGGTTTCGGTTATCGGTGCCACGTCACCCCTCTTTGCAGCACTATTGAGCCCTTGGATTACAGGCGAAAAACCTGGTTCGGAGGCTTGGATCGCGGCCTCACTGGCGGTCGTTGGCGTTTGCGTTATTGCATGGGACAGGGTAGGATCGGGGAGTTTGCTGGGATTTATCCTGGCACTCGGTGTGCCAATGGCTTTTGCAGGGCAAACCCTGGCGCTTCGCCGCTACAGGAATGTTGACATGGTGCCGTCCATTTGTCTTGGTGGCGTGTTCTGTTTCCTTATTGCGGGGACCTTGGGTTTCACGACAGGACATGTCGGCGGTGGTTTCAATGTTGGTTTTCGCGAAATTCTTTTGCTTGCCGCAATGGGAACGCTGCAACTTGCAATTCCGCTCATATTCTACATCCGCGGTGCAATTTCTGTCTCTGCTGTGACCTTGACACTCATTGCCATGCTTGATGCTGTTATCAATCCACTGTGGCCGTGGATTTTCGTTGGCGAGAAGCCGGCACGCGCGGCATTTATTGGAGGCGGAATCATTATTGGCGCGGTGTTGATCAGCATATTTGGACGAAAATTCATTCAATCATCATTCATCAAAAAAGCTGGCGAGATTGATGAAAACACAGCTTGATCCCTGATCTCGGCGTGGACATAGTGCAGCATCTTCAATGATGCGAGGCAATTTTCCTTGTCGCGAAATAAGGCAACGCTTGTGGGCTTTACGGCTGTGCTGATGTGGGCGGTTTTGGCGCTTTTCTCAACTGCCGCAAAGGCAATTCCCCCGTTTCAACTTGCCGCCATGAGTTTTCTCATTGGCGGAATGTTGGGCGCTGTCACCTGGCCATTTCGACCTGCCGCTTTCAACATGCTGTTACAACAGGATTGGCGCCTCTGGGTTTTGGGTATTGGAAGTCTCTTTAGCTATCACTTTGTCTATTTCACGGCGATAAGAAATGCACCACCGGTTGAAGTGAGTCTCATTGCCTATCTCTGGCCGCTGTTTCTTGTGGTTTTTTCGGCCTTTCTGCCCGGTGAAAAATTGCGACTGCATCATTTCCTCGGTGTCGTTTTGGGGCTGGCAGGTGCGGTGGTCGTGATCACCCGGGGCCATGGATTGGGGCTAAGCCAAGGACTTAAGCTTGGCCATGTGTTGGCCCTTCCCTGTGCCGTAATCTGGTCAGGCTATTCAATTCTGGCGCGGCGCTTTGGCAGTGTTTCCACGGATGTTGTTTCCGGGTTTTGTCTGGTTGCAGCTGCTCTTTCGTTTCTGTCTCATCTTGTGTTCGAGCCAACGGTCTGGCCACATGCATCCCTCGAGTGGCTTGCGATTTTGGGATTGGGTCTGTTGCCGCTGGGACTGGCGTTTTACACGTGGGATTTTGGCTTGAAGCATGGCGACATCATGGTGCTTGGCGCTTTGTCCTATGCCGCGCCATTGCTTTCCACACTTGTGCTTATCGCTTTTGGCTTCACGCAATACCATTGGTCAATTGCGCTGGCCTGCGCCCTGATTACTGGTGGTGCTGCCATTGCCACCAGGGACATGGTGTTCAAAAACAAGTTCTAGAAATTATTCTTTCGCGTTCTAAGTTCGGCAAAAACCTCAGCATCCGTTGCGGTCTCGAGTTTTAGATGCTTTCTGATTTCAGGACTGTTGCAGCGCATGAAAGGGTTGGTTTTTAATTCATCCCCTATGCTTGAAGGGCATGTCATTTCCCCGCGTGAACGCTGGGTGGCTACTACGGTTGCGCGTTGGTTGAGCTGGCGGTTGCCGCGCTCGACCGATTGCGCAAAGCGGCAATTGGCCTCGGTGTATTCATGGCCGCAATAAACAAACGTATTGGCGACGAGTGTTCTGAACTGGTTCACCGATTGGTACATTTGCTCCATGGTTCCTTCCAGCACCCGGCCACAGCCCATGGCAAAAAGTGTGTCACCGGCAAAGAGCGAAAATTCAGAAGGAATGTGAAAGGCAATATGACCGCTGGTATGGCCGGGGCAATCGTAGATTTTTACATCGCGGCCAGCCCACTTAAATGTCTCACCACCGGAAACCATAATGTCGATTCCGGGAATCTTATCTGCCTCAGCCTTGGGGCCTATAATCTTGCAGCCAAATAATTCCTTCAGTCGGAGGTTTCCGCCAACATGGTCGGCATGGTGATGAGTGGTAAAAATATGGGTGAGTTGCCGGCCAAACTTCTTAAGCTCTGTTTCAACCGCATCAGCATCAGGTGCATCGATTGAAGCCGTAGAGCCGGTTTTGGGGTCGTGAACAATCACGCCATAGTTGTCGGAGAGACACATAAATTGGCGCATATCGAGATGGGACATGAATTTGATAACCTTAAAAAACTTATCAGATGACCAATAGCGCATAAAACGCTATTTGTCGTCCCCATGGATGTTGTTGAATTGAGAGAGTTTTACGCAAGTCCCCTGGGACATGCGACGCGCCGGCTGATCGCGGCGAAATTGAAGCCGAAGCTTGGTTCGCCTGGCGATATGAATGTTTTGGGCCTCGGATTTGCATTGCCCTATCTTGATGAAGTTCCCTCTGAAGTGGGGTTTAGCCTTTCCTTCATGTTGGCGCGGCAAGGCGTAATTCATTGGCCCCTGAGTGGCCAGGTAAGATCTGCCTTGGTTGATGAGCTTGATTTACCCCTGCTGGAAAGCACAATTGATTTGGCCCTGGTGGTTCACGGCCTTGAATTGACCGACAGTCCCCTTGAAATGCTGCAGGAAATTTGGCGGGTGATGGCACCGCAGGCGCGACTTCTGCTGGTTGTGCCAAATCGCCGGGGCTTGTGGGCGAGTTTTGATTCCTCGCCGTTTGGCTATGGCCAACCATTTTCCCGCACCCAGCTTGGAAACCTCTTGAAAGAGGCACAGTTTTCGGCCCAATCCTGGACTTATGCTTTGCAAATGCCGCCCATATCAAGACGGTTTATTTTGCGGGGGGCCGGGGCAATTGAGCGCATAGGTGGTTGGCTCACCCCCCGCCTATCCGGGGTAATCATTGTTGAAGCGGTTAAGCAGGTCTATGCATTTTCTTCAGGAAAACGCGCACGGCGTCTTATGCCGCGGTTCAGGCCGGCGCTATTGCCTGCCCCGGCCAGGTTTGAGTCGCAATAGCCCATGTGAAGCCTTTGCTTTTATGGCGGCTGCCAGTATGAAGGACCAAACCTGGGGGAGCGGCAGTCGTTAAGTTAGAGTTTGAGAGCATGAGCGCATCATCTGGCCCTGAGGGTGAACTTGACGACATCCGTCGCGAAATGGATGCGATCGATGACGGGCTGATGAATTTGCTTGAGCGCCGTTTTGCAGCTTCCGAGCATGTGCGTACGATTAAATCGCGGAACGGTAGCCTTGCAAGCTCGCCTTATCGGCCAGCCCGAGAAGCTGCAATCTTGCGCCGCCTTCTGGGGCGCCCGAAGAGCCTGGTTCCCGCCGATTTATTGGTGCGTCTTTGGCGCGTC
>JANMPF010000380.1:0-1812 GCA_031369725.1 Rhodobiaceae bacterium
TCGACCGGCACATCTGCCACTATGGCCGATGGCGAGCGAGTGCTTTTCGTGGAAGGACAGGCATGGCCCTTTGGACTGCCGCGTGCCGACAGATCCGGAGGCGGCGCGGCTTCTGACGGTATGATACTGTCACCGATGCCGGGTCGTGTGATCGCGGTTGAGGTAACATTGGGAGACAGTGTCAAAAAGGGTCAACGGCTCGTTGTCGTTGAAGCCATGAAGATGGAACAGGGACTTGTTGCACCCTTCGACGGAATCATAACAGATCTGAAAGCAATAGTTGACGCGCAGGTATCCGAAGGCGCTTTACTGGCGCGGGTGGAAAAGGGAGAAAGCTGATGGCCGGACGCTTTTTTGACCAATGGAAGGTGGGTGACCGCATTGCCCACGAGATCCACCGTACTGTCACCGAAGCAGACAATCTTATTATCTCGACACTGACCCATAATCCCCAGCCCCTGCATCTCGATGCGGAATATGCGAGCGCCACGGAATTCGGGCGCATTGTCGTCAATGGCACATTCACCTTTGCCCTGATGGTCGGCCTGTCGGTGGGAGATACGACGCTTGGCACGCTGGTTGCCAATCTTGGTTATGACAAGGTGACCATGCCAAAACCGGTGTTCATTGGTGATACCCTGCGGGCTGAAACCGAAGTGGTAGAGCTTAAGGCGTCAAAGTCCCGGCCAAACGCCGGCATCGTCACCTTCCAGCATCGCGCCATAAACCAGCGGGATGAAATTGTCTGCCAATGCCTGCGCATGGCATTGTTGAAGAGGTCAGCGGAATGAGGCTGCGCTCGTTATTGTTTGTGCCCGGCGACCAGCCAGAACGCATGGAAAAGGCCATGGGAGCAGGCGCCGACGCACTCATTCTTGATCTTGAAGATGCTGTTACACGTGACCAGAAAGATAAGGCGCGTGCGTGTGTTGCAAAATTTCTCTCGCGGGGACCGCGCGCGGCAACCTTGTTCGTGCGCATCAATCCGCTCGGCAGCGGCATGGCAGATGCTGATCTCGCCGCCATCATCGCAGGCAAGCCGGACGGCATTGTGCTGCCCAAGGCGGAAGGCGGCCGTTCGCTCATCGATCTCGACCAGCGCTTGAAGGCCTTGGGCGATACCCATGCGGTCATCCTGCCGATTGCTACCGAAACACCAGCCGCGATATTCGCGCTCGGCGGCTATGGCGATGTGACGCCGCGGCTCTGTGGCTTGACCTGGGGAGCAGAAGATTTGCCAGCTGCAATCGGGGCCGCAACATCGCGGGAAGAGGATGGGCGCTACACGCCACCCTATGAAACGGCACGATCCCTGCTTCTGTTCGGTGCGCATGCCGCAGGTGTTCCTGCCATCGAGACGGTTTATCCCAACTTCCACGACATTGACGGACTCAAAGCCTACGTCGCACGGGGGCGGCGCGATGGTTTCTCGGGAATGATGGCCATACATCCGGCCCAAGTTGAAGTGATCAACGCGGCCTTCACGCCAAGTGATATCGAGATTGCATGGGCAAAGCGCATTATTGAATTGTTCGACAGGAATCCCGGCGTTGGTGCGTTAAGCCTGGACGGGAAGATGGTGGACGCACCACATCTTAAGCAAGCCAAACGCCTGCTCACTGGAAAATAGCCTTACCGCATCAACTCGAGGCCAACGGCGGTCGCTTCGCCACCACCGATGCAGAGCGTGGCGATGCCCTTGCGGACGCCGCGGGCAATCATGGCATGCAGAAGTGTCACAACGATCCGGGCACCCGAACTGCCTATGGGATGGCCAAGTGCACAGGCGCCGCCATTGACGTTGACGATATC
>JANMPF010000417.1:0-6015 GCA_031369725.1 Rhodobiaceae bacterium
GATTGTTCGCCACCCACATTGAATCCATGGGCGCGCATATGCTCAACCACATAACGGTCACCAACTCTGGTGCGCACCAGACAAAGGCCCTGTGCTGTCAGATAGCGCTCAAGCCCGAGGTTGGACATGACAGTTGCGACCAGGCCGCCGCCCTGCAATTGCCCGCGCTCATGCATGGACTTCGTCACCAGCGCCATGAGTTGGTCGCCGTCAATAACCTGTCCACGCTCGTCGGAAATAATGACGCGGTCCGCATCGCCATCAAGGGCAATGCCAATATCAGCGCGCGTTTCGCGCACCCGGTCACACATGATCTGCGGTGCGGTTGAGCCGCATTTTTCATTGATGTTCGTGCCATTGGGCTCATTGCCGATCTGGATGATTTCAGCACCCAATTCCCACAAGGCAGGAGGAGCTGTTTTGTAGCTCGCACCATTTGCCGTATCGATCACAATGCGCAATCCATTGAGGTTGGAATCCCGCGGGAATGTGCGTTTGGCAAATTCAATGTAACGCGCACCCGCATCTTCAATCCGCTTGGCACGGCCAATCTGGTCAGAGGCTGCAACCGGCACGGCAGTTGGGCTGTCCAGCATCCGTTCGATTTCGTGTTCCTCGTCGTCACTGAGTTTATAGCCATCAGGGCCAAATATCTTGATGCCGTTGTCAAAGTAGGGGTTATGCGATGCTGAAATCATGACACCCAGGTCAGCCCGCATTGAACGCGTAAGCATGGCAACGGCAGGTGTTGGAACCGGCCCAAGAAGGAACACGTCCATTCCCGCAGCCAGAAGACCTGCCGTCAGCGCCTGCTCAATCATGTAGCCGGAAAGCCGCGTGTCCTTGCCAATCACCACCCGGTGGCGGTGGCTGCCGCGGCGATAGAGATTGCCAGCCGCCATGCCGATTTTCAGAACAATTTCAGCCGTCATCGAGCCGTTATTGGCCTTGCCACGAACCCCGTCAGTTCCAAAATATTTGCGTGCCATTCGACTTTCCCTGTACCACCGCAGAATGCAAGTTCTAGACCACGAAGCTTAAAATTCCGTAGTTCGGGGCTCTGCAACCGCCATTGCCACAGCCAACCCTTCAACAGTGGCCTTTACGTCATGAACCCGCAAGATATGCACGCCACCCAACGCCGCCTGAATGGCACCGCCAACTGAGCCGTTAACCCGGTTCCTCGCAAGTTTTTCACCAGTTAGCGCGCCAATGAAGCCCTTTCGCGAAAGGCCAAGCAAAACCGCAACGCCCAGCCCATGAAACAAGGTGATCTGGTTGAGGAGATCAAGATTGTGGCGAAATGTCTTTCCAAAGCCAATACCAGGATCAACGGCAATTTTCGCCCGTGAAATTCCTGCCGCCAAACAGGCATTGATGCGCGCCTCAAGTTGATCATAAACATCCAGCGCAACATCTTCATAATGCGGGTTAAGCTGCATGGTGCGGGGATCGCCTTGCGCATGCATCAATACAACGGGGCACCCCAGTTCTGCCACCGTGCTAAGGCTTTCAGGATCATGCTGCAGGGCAGAAACATCATTGATGATGCCAGCACCGGCCTTCACCGCAGCACGCATCACATGGGCCTTTCGCGTATCAACGGAAACCACGTGGCCCGCATTGCGCAAGGCCGCCACCGCGGGAATGACCCGCGCCAATTCTTCTTCACTGGAGACCGCCTCTGAACCCGGCCGGGTTGATTCACCACCCACGTCAAGAATGTGGGCTCCCTCTGCCGCAAGTCGCAACCCGTGAACGGTGCCTGCCTCGGAGGTACCATGCTGGCCACCATCCGAAAAACTGTCAGGCGTCACATTTACAATGCCCATGATCCGGATGGCATCCATCCCGACACCGCCAAAATTCCCGCGCGAAATTTCAATATGCTGAATGGCATCACTGTCTTTGACATCTGCATACGGAACAATTTCACGGCTAATTTTTTGGGCCCCGCGGGCAATACGCTCCACCGCAGTGAAGGCAATGGCGGCATTGCCCCCCAAAATCCCTGCCCGACGCCGGGCACACAAGTACTCGGCATCGGGCCCATAACATAGCCCCAAAGGGCGATAGTAGGTCTTGACCATTATGACTGTGGTTGCGGTTCCATGTCACCAGGACTGTTGCCGCGCTTGGCGCCACCGGCGCGTGGCACGGAAGTGGTCGGCGTGCGGCCGGCTTTCTTCTTTGCCTCATCGTCCTCGCGGTTGATCGTGCCGCCTTCCATGATCTTTTTCACCTCTGCACCTGTGAGTGTTTCATGCTCAAGCAATGCTTTGGCAACCGCATGCAAATCAACCCGGTGCTTTGCCAAAATTTTCTTGGCGGCAGCTTCACCTGTGTGAATCAAATCACGAATGGCTTCATCAATAAGTTTGGCGGTTTGGTCCGAAAGGTTCTTGGTTTGCGTAACCGAATGGCCAAGGAACACTTCCTGTTCATTGCCGTTATAGCGCACTCGCCCAAGTGTTTCCGACATGCCCCATTCCGTCACCATGGCGCGCGCCAGCTGCGTGGCCATTTGAATGTCGCCAGAAGCGCCATTGGTTACGTTCTTCGCACCGCCCAGAATGAGTTCCGCCTCACGGCCGCCAAACAACACGGCCATGCGGCTGTCACACCATTCGCGGCTGTGACTGTGACGATCACCTTCCGGCAAATTCATGGTCACGCCAAGCGCCCGGCCACGGGGAATAATCGTAACCTTGTGCAAGGGATCATAGGGAACAACCAGACCAACGATGGCGTGGCCTGCTTCATGGTAGGCGGTGTTGCGGCGCTCTTCCTCGCTCATCACCATCGTGCGGCGTTCGGCCCCCATCATCACCTTGTCCTTGGCATGCTCAAATTCAGCCTGCGTCACCACGCGCTTGTTGCGGCGCGCGGCAAGCAATGCCGCTTCGTTCACCAGGTTGGCCAAATCCGCACCCGAGAATCCAGGTGTGCCACGGGCAATGACTTTTGCATCAATGTCTGGTGCCAGCGGCACATTCTTCATGTGCACGAGCAGGATTTGCTCACGCCCCTTGACATCAGGATTGCCAACCGTGATCTGCCGGTCAAACCGGCCGGGACGCAAGAGTGCCGGATCCAGCACGTCCGGACGGTTCGTTGCCGCCACCAGGATCACGCCTTCGTTGGCTTCAAAGCCATCCATTTCAACCAGCAACTGGTTGAGCGTTTGTTCGCGTTCATCATTGCCGCCGCCAAGCCCTGCACCCCGATGGCGACCAACCGCGTCAATTTCGTCGATGAAGATAATGCAGGGCGCATTCTTCTTGGCCTGCTCAAACATGTCACGAACCCGGCTTGCACCAACGCCCACAAACATTTCCACAAAGTCGGATCCTGAAATCGTAAAGAACGGCACATTTGCTTCGCCGGCAATGGCGCGCGCCAAAAGCGTCTTACCCGTGCCGGGCGGGCCAACAAGGAGTGCACCCTTTGGAATCTTGCCCCCGAGCCGCTGGAACTTGTGCGGGTCTTTCAGGAAGTCGACGATTTCAACCAGGTCTTCCTTGGCTTCATCAACACCGGCCACATCATCAAATGTAACCTTGCCGTGCTTTTCCGTCAGCAGCTTGGCCTTGGATTTGCCAAAGCCCATGGCCTTGCCAGAACCCGATTGCATTTGCCGGATGAAGAACACCCACACACCAACCAGAAGCAGCATCGGCAGCCAGTAGATCAGCGCATTGCTGAGAAGCGAATCACTTTGCTGCGGCTTGAAGCTCACATCAACGCCCTTGTCGCGCATCGTCTTGATGTCTTCCGGGTTTACCACTCCATAAGCCTGAACTGCCTTGCCATCACTCGATTTGCCCGAGATTGCTTCACCGGAATAGGTAACCGATTTGATCTCGCCGGAATTGACCCGGTCAAAAAATTGCGAATAGCTTATTTCTGTGGCACTGGCTCCGCCCACCTGCCCTTGGAACAGGCTGAACAGGGCAAACAGCAACAGGGCGATGACGATCCAAACGGCAAAATTACGGAATTGATTCACTTACTTCCTCAAATCTCTCAAAACTGGCCTTTGGGGCCGCCTGAGTATTCTACCCAAACATTGATAGTAACATAGGACTTGATTGACCCAATTCCAAGCATCTAACTATCGTAAACAACGCATAAATTTTGCAGTAACTCCAGGTTCAATGCCAAGATGGGGTACGGCAATGGTGCCATCTCCAAGCAAAATCGCAGGCAAACTGGCTTGCACGAAACCTGGAATGTCCTTCCGACGCGCAAAACCCTTTATTTTCCCGGCTGCAACGACTTGTGAGTGGGGAAGAGCCACGATGGCAAATCGCCCATCCCAAAGAATTTCACCTGACGAGGGGACTTGCAGGGCGGCATTTGAAATGCGGCCAGCCTCCCGCCCAACCACCAGAATTTCCTTGCGGCCAGCAATGACGGCACCGCCGAGAGTCCGCCGCGATTGCCCGCCACCCCTGATCCAGCTCGAAATATGATCGAGCTCTCCGGGATCAACACGGTTTCCAACACCAAAACATTGAATGAGGTGCTGCAAGACCCGCCTTTGCAATTCCGCTGCCAGCGCCACAAACGCGGCTCGCGGGACCGTTCCATAGCCCTCGGGAAAAATCGTGAGCTTTTGCTTCAGCCAGGCCACGGCCGCGGTTTCCAAATCACGAGAAGCACGGCCGGCGTTAACAGCGATTTTTGCCAGGTCCGCAATGCGGTCCCCACGCAAGGCCTTGCGCACCCGCACCCGCTCGAAAGATTCGTCATCATTGCTCGGGTCATCAATCCACGCCTGCCCGATACGATTGAGATAGCTGCGCAAGTCGCTGCGCCGCTGGCCCAGGAATGGACGCAGGATTTTTACACCGCCCCAGACAGTGGTTTCCCAAATCCCCGCAAGACTTTCTACCGTGTTGGTGCGGGCCTTGCGCATTAAAACTGTTTCGGCTTGATCATCTTGCGTGTGGGCCGTGAGCAACCAGCCAACCTGGTGGCGCGCGCACCAGGCCGTCATCAAGTCATAACGCGCGGTCCGCGCCTTGGCTTGCAATCCCGTTTTGGGTTTTTCACCCTGCCATTGCAATGTGTGATGATCAATTGAAAGTGCAGCACACCAGGCAGCAACTTGCTCGGCTTCCGCTGCTGCTCCCCGCCGCAAGCCGTGATCGACAGTTAAAGCCGTGAGCTTTAATGAACCCTTCGACCATTGTTCGGCAAGCCGCAGCATGGCGATGGAATCCGAGCCGCCGGAAACCGCCAAGGCAACATGGCGCTCGTTCCTGAGCGTTGCAAACACTGCATCGCTTTTCTGAATTAAAAACTCTGGCTTAGCAGCCAGCACGCTTGAATTCCGCCTGCGCCCGCTTTTTGGCATCGACAGCATTGGGGAATTGCCCACCGACCGCACCGAACGAGGCGCAAGCCTGTTGGGTTTGGCCAAGCTTGTTCAACGACATGCCAAGCTTCAACAAGCTGTCAGGAGCCCGCCTGCTTTTCGGAAAATCCTTGTAACCTGCCAGGAAGTTTTGCGCGGCCTGACGATAGTCGCCTTGCGCGAAATAAGTTTCACCCAGCCAATATTGCGCACTGCCGGCCAGATTATGATCAGGATATTTCTCCAGGAATCCACGGAAGCCCTGCTCGGCCTCACCAAACTGGCGGCGCAACAGGCTTTCATTGGAATGTTCATAAAGGGCTTCTGGAGTTTCCGCTGCCAGTGAAACGGTTTCAATTGAATTCTGCGTGGCAACCGAGTCCTGCGTGGCAACCGAATCCTGTGTCGCAGCGCCACTGTCCTGTGCCACAGGCTGACCATCTTCACTGCCCAGTGGCACCAACACTTGGCCTTGGAAACCACCATCATCGGGAACTGCAGCCGCTACCGTGCCCGACATTGTGCCCAAAATCTTGGGGCCGGGCGCTTTGCGCGGCGTTACAGGTTGCTCAGATGCATCAACTGTGGCGGCTGTGGCGGCCACGTCCTGGGTGGAAAGGGTATTGTCTTGAATCTGTTCCACCCCCTGCTCT
>JANMPF010000433.1:0-1660 GCA_031369725.1 Rhodobiaceae bacterium
CGCATCACCAGCGGTTTGCCAAGAGTTTTGCCAACCTCCACGAACTTGACCCATGACGGGTGCACGCGGAGAATGTAGCCAATTACCAGTTTTTTTCCGGCGGCTTTGGCCATAGCCACAATTTCCTCGGCTTCGGCGACCGTACCAGCCAACTGACCCGTCATCAAAAGACACATGCAGGTGCCCGTAATTATACATGTGTGCGTCAATTTCATTGGTGAGACGCGCACCTACGGCATGCACCCGAACGGGTTTGGCGCCAGTCACCTGACACATGACGTCAACATAATGCACACCACAATCCACAATGGGACTGATTGAGTTCATGAGATGCTTGTGAACTTCCCATTGCGCGCCTGATGACTGCTGGTTGAGATTCATTCGCATCACCAGCGGTTTGCCAAGAGTTTTGCCAACCTCCACGAACTTGACCCATGACGGGTGCACGCGGAGAATGTAGCCAATTACCAGTTTTTTTCCGGCGGCTTTGGCCATGGCCACAATTTCCTCGGCTTCGGTGACCGTATCAGCCAATGGTTTTTCGATGAAAATATGACACCCTGCCTTCAGCGCCAATTTGGCATAGGCAGCGTGCGTGTCAGGCCATGTGTTGATTGATACAGCGTCAGGCTTCAGGGTTTTCAGGGCATCGGCAAAGTCTGCAAACAGGGGAACCTGCGGAAATTCCCTGGCGATGTCCTCACGGGCTTCAATTCCGCGACTGCACAGGCCGCTTATTTCAAATCCCCTGATTGATTTGTAGGCCCGCGCGTGGCTCAACCCCATATTTCCCAAACCGACAACAAGAACCCTGATCTTCTTCATTTGCCATCAATCCATGTCTGCAAAACATTCAGTTCGTCGCTCAAATGCACCAGGCTTGCGAGATAGCCCGGAATTAGGCGACCCAACTCATGGTCGCGTCGCATGAAAGTTGCCGGATTGAGCGAGGACATGCAAAGTGCATCTTCCAAACTCACGTCCAACCGCTTCACACAATAGCGAACAGCTTCGTCCATTGTAAGATTGGAACCCGCAAGGGTTCCGTCATCCAGCAGCAAGCGACCATTTTCGCGCCGTACGGTGCGGCCCTGTAACTCGAAAACATCGGGCCCTCCCGCGGCTGCCGGCATGGCATCGGAAACAAGCATTACGCGGTCTTTCCGCTTGGCGGCAAGGGCCACTTTCATGGCGATATCATGAACATGCAAACCGTCTGCGATCAGACCACAGAAACTTTCATCGTCGGCAAGGGCCATGCCAACCATGCCGGGTTCACGCCCATTCATTTGGCTCATGGCATTAAAGATGTGGGTAAAGGCGCGAGCACCGTTCTTCAGAGCAAGCTGAATTTCCGCAAGCGTTGCTTCGGCATGGCCAAGACTTACCAGCACGCCTTGCCTTGCCAATGAATTGATCAATGCAGGATCGACGCGATTGGGTGCCAATGTCAGCATTACGGTTCCGCAATCAGCACTGGCAATTTGTGCCACATCTTTTGCCGTCATTTTCCGGATGTATTGCGGGTCGTGAGCACCCTTGCGGGCCACGTCGAGAAATGGGCCCTCAATGTGAATGCCAAGAACACCTGGAACTTTCGCATCAAGCGCGGCTTTAACGCAGGCAATTGCCTGTGCCAGAATTTTGGGGGCATCCGTGA
>JANMPF010000446.1:0-3672 GCA_031369725.1 Rhodobiaceae bacterium
GCAGCAAGGAATGGAAATTCTTTGTTTGAAATGTCCGTGTCGGTAACGCTTTGGGCCGCGGGCTTGCCCCACGGCATTGCCAATGCGGGCTACCGCGCCATCGACAGTTGCCGCATGGAGAAGGGATATCTCTATTGGTCAGGAGATATCTCACCCGACTACAATCCTTACGAGGCAGGCCTTGGCTTTTGTGTTGATTTGAACAAGGGTGACTTCATTGGCCGTGACGCGCTTGCGAAAATCAAGGCCGAAGGTGTTGCGCGCAAGCTTTGCTCGTTCACGATTGAGGGCTTTGCACCCTTGCATGGAGGCGAGGCCATTTTGCTTGACGGCAAGGTTTTGAGCTCCACAACAAGTGTGGGCTTTGGCCATACGCTCGGAAAGACCATAGCCTTTGGCTATCTCCCGACAGAGGTAGCCGATGAAAAAACATTCAGCATTGAAGCATTTGGAAAGAGCTATAATGCCGTTCGTGGGGGCCGCTGCCTGTATGATGCGAAAATGGAAAGACTGAAATCTTGACCAAGCAAACGCCACCAATATTCATCATTCGGATTCAGGCATGCGCGGGCATGACAATCTTCGCATGGCGTTCTAAGTTCCAAGGGCAAAATATTGATTTTGAACAACTTTTTTGAAAGCAAGATGTGCGTAACAGAGTGGTGCATTGCTGGTTGCGCCAAGTCAGGTTAGTCTAGTGGAGTGGGGGTTGCAGCTTTCCGAGCTGATTGGAGCGCGCCCGGTAATAGAGGTTTAATTGATGGATGATCAAGGCATTGGGCTGGCGCGCGAAGCGCTGAAGAAGATGAAGCTCTTCTGGTGCCTTGATGAAACCGACATTCATATCAGGCGGCTCGGCGGGCTTACGAACCTTGTATTCTTTGTTGACTATGCGGGCGAACAATATGTACTGCGTTTGCCGGGCAAGGGCACGGAAGAATTCATCAACCGCAAAAATGAAAGCCAAGCGGCATCGGAAGCAGCCAAAGCAAAGGTGGCACCTGACGTGATCTTTTTCGATGGCTGGTCAGGCATCATGGTCACGCGCTATGTTGACCACGGCATCACAATGTCGCCAGAAAAGTTCAAGACTCGGGTTGGTTCGCCGGCGCGTGCGGGGCAGGCACTGAAGAAACTTCATTCATCAGGGGCTGTGTTCAATTTCCGGTTTGAACTCTTTGCCATGATTGATGACTATCTCAAAATTCTTGCCGGCAAGGATATTAAACTGCCGAAAGGTTATGCGCAGGTTGTCAGGAATGCTGAGTCCGTTCGCAAGGCACTGAATGCCAATGAACTCCCCCTCGTTGCCTGCCATTGCGATCCCTTGTGCGAGAATTTTATCGATACGGGTACGCGCATGTGGATTGTTGATTGGGAATACTCAGGGATGAATGATCCCCTGTGGGATTTGGGCGATCTGGCAGTCGAAGGGCTGTTTACCAAGCAACAAGAGGAAGAAATGCTGGGCGCCTATTTTGATGGCGAACCCGACGCATCAGAGCGTGGGCGTTTTGTCATCTACAAAGCCATGTGTGATTTATTGTGGACGCTGTGGGGCCTCATTCAACATGCCAACAAAAACCCGGCGGATGATTTCTGGGTCTATTCCATTAACCGCTTCGAACGCTGCAAGAAACTGATGGCAACTCACGAGTTTCCCAAGCATGTGGCAGCAGTGGCGAAGGGGTAGGGCTCTTACTTCCTCGCCATGCAGGCCTGATATCTTTTGTCCACGCTCTTGGCAAAGTTCCTTGTCGTCATGGCATGCTTTATCTTTGGGCTGTTGAGGGCAATTTCGGGGATCATGGCGAATTCAGGCTTTGTCCCGGTTTTTTGCAGGTAAGCCTGCTTTAACCCCTTGTAGGTCTGGGTTTCAACAAAGCCATTTTCCTTTTCCAGCAGCAGGTCGCGGCGCAGCTGCTTGCCATCAAAGCCTGGCAAAACCTTGCGCAATGCCAATTCGCTGCTGCTTGGCGTTTTCTCCGGCGTGCCGTCCTTGTCATAGAGCAACAAATCGACGTCACTTGCCAAGGCTTTGCCGCTCAAAACCGCAATCTGCGTTTGGAAAGCCGCATTGCGGCTGGAATAGCGGCCGGCGTTATAATCGGCAAAGCGGTAAATTTTGCGGTCATAGCCTGTTTCGTATCCCAACAGTTGCAGAACGCCATAGTACATGCCGCCATGGCGCGAATAGAGTTCATCGCGCACCGCGTAGTCATCATCGAGCGACATGGGCAGCCAGCGCCTGTGTCTGGCAACGTTCATGGCGAAGCCTACGGAAACCTGCATGGAACCAATGGTATTAATCTCGTTTTTGCCTTCAATCTGGCGGTTGAGAATGCCTGAGCTGACGACCACCCCGAGGCTGGATTGTTTGGCGGCCTCAGCCACCATGGCGCGGTAGGTCATGTCGAGGTCGCGTTCGGTTTTGGCACTGCGTATGCGGCTCATGTAGCTGTCGGCATTGCCTGGCGTGGTTTCGAGAAACGCCAATGCGATGGCACCGAGAATTGGCACACGGTCAAATTTATCGCGTAAAGCCTGCTCGGAAATCGAGCCCAGGCCTGCCACGGCGGGATTGGCCACGAAATTGGATTCCTGATCGATGACGGCAATGCTGGAACAGATGTTTTCCTTGCTGAGAGGAAGGCCATGCAGGCGGAGGACATCGAGGAGGTCAGAGGCCCAGCCGGCGGGATCTTTTGTCGTTTTTTCTGCAGCGATGATGAGATTTGTGGTTTGCTGCTGGGTTAGCTCGGCAGCCCATGCCGTTCCCCAACCCAGTAAAATCCCCATCAAAATGCCAAAAACGATGCGTGTCACGCGGGTTCCTCTGTCTACCCACAATCCATATTTCAGGAATTTATGTCTAAAATAAGGAGCCTGCGATAATTCTCAAATTATTTTAAAACACCCGATGCCTTGGCAGCGTGGCTGGAGAGGAAGTCCATGAGGCCCGGTGACAGGCAATCATAGGGTGGCAAGCCGACTTTCTTGAGGCGCGCCCGAACGGCTGCCATGCTGTCCGGACTCATGCCACCTTCAATGGCGGATGACACAAAGGCCGCAAATGTGGGTGGCGACCAGCCCTTTTCCCTTGAAAGCTCGGTATGGATGAAATCAAGGCCGTGGAAACCATGGGAGGTTTTTTCCACGCGGCCAAACATGTGTACGCCACAGCCGGTGCAGGCGTGGCGCTGGATGGTGGCATTGCTGTCAATGATTTTCAGCTTGCCGCCATTGGCGGTAACCTTCACATGGTCGCTACCAACCACGGCCACCACGGCGAAGGAAGCGCCCGCTGGTTTCCAGCATTTGGTGCATCCGCAGGCGTGGTTATGGGCTGTTTGCGCGCCAATGGTTACGGTTACCGGGTCAGTGGTGCATTTGCAGGTCAAGGTTCCGCCTGCAAATTTCGGCTTGGCTTTTCCCAACACGCCCTTGTCGATCAAGGGATGCAGTGAAATCGGCTTGGCTTTTGCCTTTGCCTTGGCTTTCGCCTTGGGTTTTTTAGCTGCGGCTTTTTTGGCCATTTGTTTTACTCCCTGGTTTTCTAGTTTTAGAACACGACAACACTGCGGATCGATTTCCCTCATGCATAAGGTCAAAGGCATCGTTGATTTTATCGAGCGGCAAAATGTGAGTAATCATGGGGTCAATTTCGATTTT
>JANMPF010000472.1:0-3461 GCA_031369725.1 Rhodobiaceae bacterium
AAGTTGATGCCCGACGGAAAGCTCGACACGGCGCGTGAAACCGGCGTTGTTCCGGTAGCCCTTCTCAGCTGGGCGCGAAAATATGTTGATGGCACCGAACTTGGCCCCAAAATTGCCAAGGCGGGCGATGTTCTGGCACCGGGTGATGTTATCCATGTGGCTCCCAGCACCGAAGCGGGAAAATGGCACCTTGTGCAAATGCCGGAAGTTGAAGGAGCCCTGGTTGCCATGGATCCGCATACTGGCCGTGTGCTGTCACTCGTTGGTGGTTTTTCCTATGGTGAAAGCCAGTTCAACCGGGCCATTCAGGCCATGCGCCAGCCCGGCTCATCATTCAAGCCGATTGTCTACGCTGCAGCCCTTGATAACGGCTACACGCCATCATCAGTTATTCTGGATGCACCCGTCGAATATAAAATGCCCAACGGCACAATTTGGCGCCCCAGGAACTACCAGAAGAAATTCTTCGGCCCCTCAACCCTGCGCCGCGGCATCGAGCAATCGCGAAATGTAATGACAGTGCGTTTGGCCGATGATCTTGGCATGACCAGGGTTGCCGACCTCGCCCAGCGCTTGGGCATCTACGAAAAGTTGCCGCTGCAGCTTGCCATGGCCTTGGGGGCGGGCGAAACCACCCTTTTGAAAATGGTGACGGCCTACAGCATTTTTGACAATGGCGGAAAAAAAGTGGAAGCCACCCTGATTGACCGCATTCAGGACCGTTACGGACATACCATTTACAAATATGACAAGCGCGACTGTAGCCTGTGCAAGCAGGAAACCTTCACGGCAGGAAGCACCGAGCCTGATCTT
The DNA here is from genome assembly GCA_031369725.1 of Rhodobiaceae bacterium. GTDB lineage: Bacteria > Pseudomonadota > Alphaproteobacteria > Rhizobiales > Aestuariivirgaceae > Aestuariivirga. Next base: position 814 of record JANMPF010000472.1, read on the forward strand.
GCCGATGTGCGTGAACAAGTGATGAGCCCCTATACCGCCTATCAAATTACCTCGATGCTGGAGGGCGTGGTGCAGCGCGGCACCGGCAAGAAACTGCTGATCGTTGGCAAACCTGTAGCGGGCAAGACTGGCACCTCGAGCGATGAGAAGGATGCCTGGTTTGTGGGCTATACGCCAGACCTCGCAGTTGGTGTTTATGTGGGCTACGACACGCCAAAGCCCATGGGAGCCAAGCGCACGGGTGGTGAATTGGCAGCCCCTGTCGTGGCTGATTTCATGCGCTTTGCCTTGCGTGACCAGCCGGCCACACCGTTTCGTGTGCCACGCGCCATTGAACTCATTCCCATTGACGCCAATACCGGCCAGCGCGCGGTTTTTGGCCAGGACGGCGTGATACTGGAAGCCTTCAAGCCAGGTGACGAACCGCCAGAAAACACCAAAATCATCGGTGAAGATGTGGCCACCGCTGGACAGATCCCAGCCCCCGGCGAGGGCCAGCAGCTGGTGCCGCCTGCAGCCCGTGGCGAAGTGCAGCAACCCGTTCAGGGCGGTGACTTGACGACCACTGGCGGCGGCCTCTATTGAGCCCTATCGACTGATTGAAAGTGAACTGGATAATGCGCGCAGAAATCGCCAAACTTGTTGAAGACATGAAGCAGTCCATCGGCCTGCTGCGGAGGCATCTTTGACTGGGATGCAAGCCTGCGCCAGCTTGCTGAGCTGAACGCCAAATCGGAAGATCCCAACCTGTGGAATGATCCGCAGAAGGCCCAGGAGGTGATGCGCAAGCGCCAGGACCTTGATGGCCGCATCAATTGCGTGCTTCGCCTCGAGCAAACCATTGCTGACAATGTTGAGCTTATCGCGATGGGTGAATTGGAGAGCGATCACGGCATTGTTGCCGAAGCCGAGAAGGCTCTGATTGCCTTGCAGCACGAAGTTGCCGAGCAGGAGCTTGAAACGCTGCTGTCGGGTGAGGCCGATGGCAACGACAGCTACGTGCAAATCAATGCCGGCGCTGGCGGCACCGAAAGCCAGGACTGGGCCTCCATCCTCATGCGCATGTACACGCGCTGGGCCAACCAGAGCAAATTCAAGGTGACAGTGCTTGACGAGCACGTTGGCGAAGAGGCTGGCATCAAATCCTGCACCCTCGAAATCAAGGGCCACAATGCCTATGGCAAATTGAAAACCGAATCCGGCGTGCACCGCCTGGTGCGCATATCGCCCTATGATTCGAACGCGCGGCGCCACACGTCATTTGCGTCCGTTTGGGCCTATCCCGTGGTTGATGATGAAATTGATATTCAGGTCAATGAAAGCGATTGCAAAATCGATACCTACCGGGCCTCCGGCGCTGGCGGCCAGCACATCAATACGACTGATTCCGCCGTGCGCATCACCCATCTGCCGACTGGCATTATCGTGGCTTGCCAGGCCGAACGGTCACAACACAAGAACCGTGCGACCGCCTGGAAAATGCTGAAAGCAAGGCTTTACGAGCGCGAATTGCAGCTGCAACAGGAAAAGATCGACGCTGTGAATGCCAAGAAAACCGATATTGGCTGGGGCCACCAGATCAGGTCCTACGTCCTGCAGCCCTATCAATTGATCAAGGACCTGCGCACCGGCTTCACCAGCACCAACCCTACGGCCGTGCTGGATGGCGGCCTCGATGATTTCATCCAGGCCTCGCTGGCAAATCGCCTGAAGGGCATCAGTTCGGAATTGATCGAAGATATTGAATAGAAACCCTAGCGCGGCCGCACCACTTTTATCGGCCGGTAGCTGTTGTCGCCATGATCGTCAAAATAATTGTCTTGGGCAAATGACAGGCTTGGCGGGTGGCCTGAACCATCCTGTAACATCCCGTTTTGTGGGCTCTGGCCACTGCCCGGCGGAGCTTCGGCTCGGCTGATCATGCCATAGATATTTGCGCCATTCTCAATCGAAATTGTTTCGTTGAAGATATCGCCTTCAACCTGTGCGCCTGCATAAAGGTTAACATGGGCACCGCGAAGGGGGCCAATCACCCGGCCGCGGATATATATTTCGTCTGCCGTGATTTCGCCGTGAACAAATCCGTTCAAATCAACCACACAAGATTGCGCCCGAACCGCGCCATAAACCGTGCCGTCGATGTGCAGCTCTCCCGTGGTCGTGATATTGCCCTCGATGGTCACATCCTGAGCCACCATTGAAGGTGCCGAACTGGGAATGCTGCGCGTTCCGCTGGACATAGGCTTAGGGCGTTTGAAAATCATTCTGTGCTTGCCAAAAACGTTGAGAATCAACTGTCGATACATTCGCACGAGTTTGATCGATTGACTACGTATTACGTTAGCTTTTGGGCTATTAGTTTAACCCCCAGGCCTTGGCTTGTCATGGGAGAATTCATGGCCCAGGGAACACGGGCGCAAGGCACCGCCGGCTTTGCCATAATCTTCTGCCTTTGTTTGGCCCTTCTTTGCTGGCCAATAAATTGCAGTTTTGGGCCTATTTGGGGAAATGGGGTATGCTTTAGTTTTGGAAACGCCGATTCTGGCGGCAAGGCGGAAAATTTTGAAGCAAGAAAATTAAGGCAACGGTAATTGCGGCACCGGTTGGCAAAAATAACTGTCCTCGCATTGCTTTCGATAACTGCTGTT
>JANMPF010000308.1:0-1941 GCA_031369725.1 Rhodobiaceae bacterium
CGGTGCAGGCTTTTGGAAAAATTCTCACACCAAAACTGCCGCACCAATATCGGAAGGGACACGGCACCCTAACCAATTACCTCAAGAATTCTGGAGTTTTTGAAGTGGTGGGAGATGTTGTGAAAAAGAAATAAGACGTTCAATTCCTACTTCACCAATTGCCTCGATCGTATTCCTTCGCCACGCTTCACCCATTTGTCATCCTACATACCAGCCATTGTGTCATCCCGACGAAAGTCGGGACCCAGGGAAAGTTGCACTATGGCGCAATATTGCAAATGGTGATGCGGTGGTTCTGGGTCCCGACTTTCGTCGGGATGACAAATGGGGTATGCGGAATGACGAGCGTGGGGTAGGCTGAATGACATAAATTGGCGGGGGACAGCAATTGCGCGATGAAATTCAACCTGCCGTTTACATTTTGGCAAGTCGAAGAAATGGAACCCTCTACATTGGCGTAACCGGTAAGCTGTGCGATCGCGTGGCAGAGCATAAGCATGGCGCTATTCCGGGGTTCACACAAAAATACGGAGTGAAAACGCTTGTATGGTTTGAGTATTTTGATCACATCGAATTTGCCATCAAACGCGAAAAGCAATTGAAGGAATGGAAACGGGCCTGGAAAATTGAATTGATCGAAAAGTCAAATCCAGATTGGCATGACCTGTTTTTTGAGACGTGTGAAGCGGTAAACTCTTGAACTTGAGAAGGGTAGAATTGCTATCCCAACCTTCTCAGCGCCTCGCCGACCTTCACCTTCTGCAAATCAAGCTCGGCCTTGCGTTCGCGCGTTTCGGTCAGGACATTCTCTGGTGCCTTGGCCACGAAGCTGGGGTTACCCAGGCGGCCTGCGATGCTGGCGGAGTCCTTCTCGATTTTCTCCAGTTCTTTGCTCAACCGCGCCCGCTCAGCGTCAAAATCAATGACACCCTCGAGCGGCAGCGCAATCGTTGCTTCGCCCAGCACGATTTGCGCCGATGCCTTTGGCACCCGGTCTTCGAACGAAATGGATGATAGCCGCGCCAATCGCAGGATTTCATTTTCCCAGGCTGACGCGATACGGCGTGTTTCGCGCCCCGCCCCCACCAACACGCACGCAATCTTCACGCCGCCGGAAATATTCATTTCTGCCCGCACCGAGCGGATTTCAGAGATGATGTTGATCACCCATTCGATTTCCGCATCCGCCTTCTTGTCGCCAAGGCCCTTGTAGGTGGGCCACTGCGCTTCCATTAGCCAGTGTTCGCGAGTGGCCGTTTGCTGCCAGAGCTCTTCGGTCACAAACGGCATGAAGGGATGCAGCAAAACCAAAATCTGGTCGAGTACCCAGGCGGCAGACGCCTGGGTTTCCTTCTTTGCCGCTTCGTCGCTGCCGCTCAGAATTGGCTTGATGAGTTCAACGTACCAGTCGCAATATACATTCCACACGAAGTGATAGAGTGATGCTGCCGCTTCGTTGTAACGGTGCTCTTCAATGGCTTTGGTGACGGTGTTGCGTGCGCGTGCGGCTTCGCCGGCAATCCAGCGGTTGACTGTGACGCGGGCCGCCACCGGGTCATAATTGAAATCCCGCGCCACCCCGTTCATTTCGGCAAAGCGGGCGGCGTTCCACAGTTTGGTGCCAAAATTGCGGTAGCCCTCAACCCGGTTTTTGGCAAGCTTGATGTCGCGGCCCTGTGCGGCCATCGCAGCCAGCGTGAAGCGTAAGGCGTCAGCACCAAACTCGTCCATGATTTCCAGGGGGTCGATGACATTGCCCTTGGACTTCGACATTTTCTGGCCGTTCTCGTCACGCACCAGCGCATGGATGTAAACGGTCTTGAACGGCACCTCCTGCATGAAGTGCAAGCCCATCATCATCATGCGGGCCACCCAGAAGAAGATGATGTCAAAGCCAGTCACCACCACATTGGTGGCATAGTGGCGATCCAGAACCGGGTT
>JANMPF010000514.1:0-3224 GCA_031369725.1 Rhodobiaceae bacterium
GGGATGGCATTATTCCAGCGCTCACCTCCAAGAAATTCGACATGATCATGTCTTCGATGTCAGTGACCCCTGAGCGTGCCAAGACCATCAGTTTCTCGGACATCTATTACAATTCCGCCGCTGTTATCATCGGCCCCAAGAGCGCTGACAAGGATTTTTCGCCAGAGCATCTGTCGGGAAAGAATGTGGGCGTCCAGGTTTCAACAACCCATTCGCGCTACCTCGACAAGTATTATGCTCCCAAGGGTGCTGTCATCAAAACCTATGCCACCCAGGATGAGGCAAATGCCGATCTTGCTGCCGGCCGTCTTGACTATGTGATGGCTGACGGTGTGGCGCTTGATGCGTTTCTGCAATCCGAGCAAGGCCTTGCCTGTTGCGAGCAAAAGGGTGCTGTTCCCATCGATGTTGAAATTCTTGGCGCAGGCGTAGGCTTTGGCATTCGCCAGGAAGACAAGGACCTGCTGGCCAAGGTCAACGCCGGTATCAAGGCCTTGGGTGAAAAGGGCGCGTTCGCGCCCATTACCACAAAATGGAAGTTGGACGGCAAGATCGTGACACCGCCAAACATGAAATAAGAAAAACTAAACTGGCGGTCGTCCAAAGTGGGCGGCCGCCACAATTGCGAAAGAGTGAATTTTGGTTTTTGCTGCGGGGATGTCTCTCGATTTACTGTCTTTTGGAGACACGGGCTATGGCGATGAGCTTGCACTGGGGGCGCTGCGAACGGTGCAGATTGCCGTGCTGGCCTATGCGTTTGGCATAAGTCTCGGCCTCTGTGGCGCGATGGGAAAGCTGTCCGGCGGCATTTGGCTAAAGCGCCTGCTTGAAGGTTATACCACCCTCGTGCGCGCGGTTCCTGAACTCGTTCTTATTCTGCTGCTATATTATGCTGGAACAGACGGCATCAACAAAATTCTGATTTCGGTTGGTTTTCAGCCCATTGTTGTGAACGGCCTGATTGCCGCAGTGTTCGTCTTGGGTTTCGTGCAGGGGGCCTATTCGACGGAAGTATTGCGGGCAGCAATTCAAGCGGTGCCCGTTGGGCAAGTTGAGGCTGCGAAAGCCTACGGCATGTCACCGCTCCTGCGCTTCAGGCGGGTGATTCTTCCCGCCATGTTGCCCTATGCAATTCCTGGGCTTGCCAATCTGTGGCTCAACATTACCAAGGATTCAGCCCTGATCGCGGTTGTTGGCTTTACCGAGTTGGCTCTGGCCACGCGCCAGGCCGCTGGTGTGAGCAAACAATATCTCATGTTTTATGTTGTGACAGCCTTAATCTACCTCTCCATTACGCTTGTTTCGAACCAGATTTTTGGCTGGCTGGAACGGCGCGTAAGGCGCGGTCAACCGAAATTGGCGTGAGGCGACATGGTCTGGGATTGGCTACCGCATTATTTTCCACTGCTCTTTCACGGGCTCTACATAACCCTGTTGTTGCTGGTCATCTCGGTTATTATTGGATTTGCTTTTGCAATTCCGATTGGGCTTGTGCAAGTCACCGGGCCTTGGCCGCTGCGCTATGTGGCGCGCGGTTACTGCACATTTATCCGCGGCACACCGTTGCTCATTCAGATGTGGCTTCTCTATTACGGCCTCGGTTCCGTATTCCCGTTGATCGGCCAGAGTTTTCCCACATTCAAAGACCATTTCATGTGGCTCATCCGGATGGATGCGTTCTACTATGCGTTGCTGGCGTTCACGCTCAGTTTTGCGGGTTATGAGGGTGAAGTCATGCGGGGTGCCTTCCTTGGTGTTCCGCGTGGCGAGCTGGAGGCAGCGCGCGCGTTCGGCATGTCGCCGTGGAAAGTTCTCAGCCGAGTGTGGTTTCCGCGCGCTGTGCGGCAAGTCTTGCCAACGCTGGCTGGCGAAACCATTGGCCAGTTGAAGTCTACACCACTTGCCTTCACCATTCCGGTCATGGATTTGATGGGTGTTACCTCGCGCATTCGGCAGGATACCTACCTCACCTATGAACCCCTGCTGTTTCTGGCACTCATTTACATTATCCTCACCTTCTTCATCACGCGCGCTTTCAACTACGCTGAAGGTTTGGTTCCGACCAAGCGATGACGGACGAATTTTCCGAACTTGTGGCGATACGGCATGATTTGCATGCCCATCCGGAGCTGTGCTTTGAGGAGTTCCGCACCGCCAGGATTGTTGCCGAGGAATTGGCAAAGCTTGGGGTCAAGTTTACAACGGGGGTTGCCGGCACCGGTATTGTCGCAACAATAAGCAAGGGCACGGGCCGCCGTGTGATGGGCATTCGCGCTGACATGGATGCGCTGCCCATTCATGAATCCACCAATCTGCCATATGCCTCGCGCAGCGCTGGCAAGATGCATGCCTGTGGGCATGATGGGCATACGACAATGCTGTTGGGTGCAGCGCGGCTCATCGTGCAAAATGTTGAATTCAACGGCACGGTTCATTTCATTTTCCAGCCTGCGGAAGAAGATGTGAGCGGTGCCAAGCGGATGATTGACGAAGGGGTGTTCAACCGTTTTCCCTGTGATGCGGTGTTTGCGTTGCATAATATTCCGGGCGATGCCGTGGGGCAGGTCACGGTGCGGCCTGGTGCCATTACGGCTGCTGTTGATATTGTTGAGATGACCATTCGGGGTGTTGGCGGCCACGGGGCAATTCCCCACCGGGCGGTGGACCCAATAGTTGCCGCAGCAGCGATTGTGCTGGCATTGCAGAGCATTGTGGGGCGCAACGTTGATCCACTGGATTCGGTTGTCATCACCGTTGGTGCCATTCATGCGGGCACCCTTGCCACAGTCATCCCGGGCGAGGTGGAGATGAAGGTTGGCGTGCGCACCTGCACCAGGGATATGCGCGAACTGGTGCGGCAACGCCTCATTGCACTGGTGAAAGGGCAGGCCCAATCATTCGGATGCGAGGCTGATATCTCCTATAATCCCGGCATCGCGTATCCACCCGGTTATAACACGCCAGCGCATGCACAATTGGTCCGTGACGTTGCCATGGAACTGGGGCAGGAACCCAGCCTCATCGATCTTCGCGGGCCTTACATGTTTTCGGAAGATTTTGCTTTCATGCAGGAAGTGGTGCCATCGTGCTATTTCGGCATTGGCAATGGTCCAAGCCGCAATCTTCACGATGCTGGCTATGATTTTAACGATGAGTTGCTGGTCAAAGGCCCCATTTTCTGGGCCAAGCTCGTAGAGCGGTTTTTTGCCCGCGTTTAGCAATTG
>JANMPF010000518.1:0-1988 GCA_031369725.1 Rhodobiaceae bacterium
AAGTTTCCGGCAATCATTTTCACAAGAGTGGATTTGCCGGCGCCGTTGTCACCCATCAGGCCCACAACCTCGCCGGCTTCCAGTGATATGGAAACGTCGTTGACGGCCTGAATGGCACCGAAATGCTTGGAAATATCGGTGAGTTCGAGTACTGCCACAGGTCCTCCTGCCTCCCATAGATGGCAGGTTCATTCCCGCCTAATGCCAATCATATGCCTTCGTCGGCCTTGTGCCAGGATTTACCCATACCGCCGCCGAGCTGTCAATGAATTGTAGGATTAATAAAAATACGCAATGGTCGGACGTTTCTTTTGTAGGATAAATAGGTCTTGACGGATGAACTGTGCCGTTATTAGCTAGTGGCTGAAATGAATTGTGGAGATGCTTGTCAATCCGGATGGTGCCGCAAAAATCCGCAAGGGGTGACCAAGGGATTGATTTTGTGTGGCGGGCACCTCGTGCTCGTCGGTTTTAATGGGAGAACTACAATGAAAAAAACACTAATGCTCGCTGTCACCATTGCCGCAATGGCGCTGGGTGCCGGAGATGCGATGGCCAAGAAGCAACTGGTGATAGTTGTGAAGGGCCTCGACAATCCGTTCTTTGAAGCAATCCACCAGGGTTGCGAGAAGTGGAACAAGGAAAACGCTGCTGCTGAATATGAATGCTTCTACACGGGCCCGGCGTCAACTTCCGATGAAGCTGGTGAAGCCCAGATCGTGCAAGACCTGCTCGGCAAGGCCGATACGGCTGCCATGGCCATTTCGCCATCCAACGCCAAGCTGATTGCCCAAACCATCAAGACAGCCAATACGTCAATTCCGATCATGACGCTTGACGCTGACCTGTCCAAGGAAGACTCGGCACTTCGCAAAACCTATCTTGGCACGGACAACTATTTGATGGGCTCGCGCATTGGTGAATACATCAAGAAAGCCAAGCCAAAAGGCGGCACGATCTGTACGATTGAGGGCAACCCGGGTGCCGACAACATCCTGCGCCGTGCGCAGGGCATGCGTGACGCATTGACCGGCCAGAAGGACCTTGCAGCGCTTGCCGGCGAAGGTGGCTGGACTGAAGTTGCGGGTTGCCCCGTATTCACCAATGATGACGGAGCCAAGGGCGTTCAGGCAATGACCGACATCCTTGCCGCCAACCCGAAGCTCGATGCCTTCGGCATCATGGGTGGCTGGCCGCTGTTTGGCGCACCACAGCCTTACCGCGACCTGTTCAAACCATTGGCTGCCCGCATCGGCAGCAACGACTTCGTCATCGGCGCTGCTGACACCATCGGCGACGAAGTGGCAATCGCCAGCGAAGGTCTGGTGACCGCATTGGTTGGACAGCGTCCGTTTGAAATGGGCTACAAGGCACCAACAGCCATGATCTCGCTTATCAAGGGTGAGAAAGTTGAAGATCCGATATTCACGGGTCTCGATGAATGCACCAAGGATACCGTTTCGACCTGTATTCAGAAATAGCGTTCGTTTGTAAGAGTAAACCCGCCGGCAACATGTATCCTCCAGTTGCCGGCGGGTTTTATTTTGCGCTGTCAGGCAAATCCCGGGAAGAAATCCACCTTTATGCGCGAGCCGGCAATGCCGAGTTCGCCGAGAACGCCCTGGAAGCGCAAGACCATTGCCCTGGGGCCTGAAATATAGAATGTGCGCTCGCGATAATCTGGCATTTCGCGTTTGATCAGGGCAGCATCTATGAAGCCGTGATGCATGTTGGTGTCCAGTGTCACGTCATTGGCCACGGCATAAACCGTCTTGATGCCAAGTTCGCGCTCGGCCCTGTCAAACACATCAGCGTAGGCGATTTCCTCCACGCTGTTGTTGCCGTAGAGCATCACAACAGAGCGATCGTCCTGGCTGTTGATCATCTCCTGCAGCATGCTGCGGAACGGTGTTATGCCAATGCCACCCGCGATAAAGGCGAGTCTTTCATTTCGGTCTTTCGGCAGGGTAAAGTCACCTGCAATCTGC
>JANMPF010000546.1:0-3250 GCA_031369725.1 Rhodobiaceae bacterium
CATTTCGGTCCCTCATTGGTTGGCGTCTAGGTTCATCAAAAATCAAATAACCGACATCCACCCGATGACCTGCCAGTTGACCCTGATGTTGCGCCAAACGGACGGTATAAGCTAGGTCGAACTTTGGCCGCCCGGTTGCCGTGCGCCAAAGCCAATGTGCACCCGGCGTCGATGGAGAGCTGTGGATTGAAGCTTGGCAGCTCTGCATCAACGATTTGACGGAGTGGCGACGTCCTTGCGCTGATAAGACCGTCATGATACGCATTGATGTTAGCGTTGAGATATAATAGCGGGGAGGTCCCGTGGCAGAGGTGCAACTCGTTAAGGGCTGTTGCCCATTGGATTGCCAAGACGGATGCGCCTGGGTAGCGCATGTTTCTGACGGTCGCGTGGAGCGGGTGACGGGCGCCAAGGAGCATCCGTTCACGCGTGGGGTCTTGTGCGCCAAAGTCCGCGATTACCAGACTCGCACCTATGCTCATGATCGTATACTTTATCCACTTCGGCGAACTGGCCTCAAGGGCGAGGGCTCCTTCCAAAGAATTTCCTGGGATGAGGCGCTGAATACCATCGCGGAGCGGTTTTCGGAAATTATCAGCCATGACGGACCAGAAGCGCTGATGCCACTACATGACATGGGATCCATCGGCGTCTTACAGCGTCGCTCACTGATGCGTCTCTTCCATGCACTGGGGGCCTCGCGCATTCATGGCAGCGTCTGCAGTGTGGCCACAAACGCGATCGTCGCATCCGGTCACCCCGTTGGTTTCGATCCAGAAGATATTGCCGAAAGCGAGTTGATCCTGCTTTGGGGTGCGAACCTGCTGACCACCTGTCATCACCATTGGCACTTCTGTCAACAAGCTCGCGAGCGCCGCGGTGCACGCCTAGTCGCGATCGACCCGCGCAAAACGAGGACCGCCGAACTTTGCGACAGCCATCTCGCCATTCAACCGGGTACAGATGCTATTTTGGCCGCGGGCATAGCCCATATCCTGATCAAAGAGGGATTGGCGGATCTCGCCTATGCAAACCACGTGGCGCGCGACGTTGACGCTTATGTCGCCGAGGTCGAGCCTTGGACTCCCGCACGGGTTGCCAACGTCTGCGGCGTGGAGGTGGAGGAGATAATTGATCTCGCGCTGGCCTTCGGCCGAGCCCGACCTGCCACAATCCGCTCGGGCGTCGGCCCCCAGCAGTCAGTCGGTGGTGACGGTTACATGCGTGCCGTTTCAGCCTTAGCAATTCTCGGCGGCCATTGGCGTCACAAGGGCGGGGGCTTATTCGTCGAGGCATACCCGCGCATCGACAATAAGGCAGCGGAGCGGCCAGATATAGTGCCGGGCAATCCGCGCAGCTTCGATCTCGCGAGGCTCGGCCAAACTCTGAATGATGTGAGCCTGGCGCCGCCAATAAAGGGACTGATGATATGGGGCACGAATCCCGCCGTCAGTCAGATGGACGTTGAAACCGTCTGGCGCGGCCTAGCGCGCGGTGACCTATTTGTGGTCGTCCTCGAGCACTTTATGACCGATACAGCGCGCTACGCCGATATTTTGCTCCCATCGACAACGCAGTTAGAGCATTTCGACGTGCAAGGCGCTTGGGGTCACCATTACCTCGCGATTAACCATCCAGTCATTCCCCCCATTGGCGAAGCCAAACCTCACGCTGAAATCATGCGCCTGCTGGCCGCCCGGATGGGACTCACTCATCCGGCACTTAAAGAAAGCGACGATGTGATCGCGAGGTCGGCCCTGCCTGGGGACATCGATCTCGACGCGCTCAAGGCCAATGGTTGGATCAAGGCATCGCCGGCCCGCTCCGATCCGACGTTGAATGGGTTGCAGTTGCAAATTGTGACCGGTATCAGAGAGCCAAATTCCACGGATTGTGCACTGAGCAGCGCCCAAGATGGCAGGTTGCGGCTGCTAACGCCAAAATCCCATTACTTCCTCAATTCAACCTTTGCGAATATGGAACGCCAGCGCAAGAAGCAGGGCCAGCCTCTCCTGCAGATGAATGCCGTTGACGCAAGCGCGCGTGGCCTTAACGAGGGTGATATGGTCATGGCGCGCAACGAGCGCGCCACACTGCGCGCCGCCGTGCAAGTCACCGACAAGATCCGGCCCGGCACGGTGGCACTTGAGGGCAAGTGGTGGCGGCACCCAGCTGAGACAGATGCAGTCGCGAACCGTCTGGCGCCCGGCGCTTGGTCAAAGTCCGGTCAGCCTAACTACAACGACATTCTCATCGATGTGATGCCCGTAACATAGCGAGGCAGATCTGATCCCACCATCTTATGGTAAATTTTTAGCTGCGGATGGAATGGATGTGTAGTGGGACAGGTACTTCAACATAACAGCGTCCAATCTCGATGAGATTGTAATATCGGCGATCTCGTGAGACAGATTTGTTGATTGATTATAGCCTCTCACGCAGGATTTCGTAAGGTGCCTTTCCATCGAAAGCGCCATGTGGCCTTGAGAGATTATAGAAGCTCTCCCACTCAGCAAGTTTTGCATTGAGATCGAAGTCATCCTTGTAGGTGAGCAACTGGTAAAACTCCTGCTCATCGGTTCGATGAGAACGTTCAACTTTGCCGTTGAGTTGCGGTGAACTGGGTTTGATGTAGGCGTGGGGAATGCCCTTGTCCTCGACGTGCCAATGGAACTTGGCCTGAAACTCATGCCCATTATCGGTTCGAACTTCTTTGATACTAAACGGGAACTTGGCGATGACGTAGTCGATGAAGGAAATGGCGTTGACCTGATTGTGACGCTCATAGATCTGGAGGGGCCTGACGCGGGTTGCATCATCAATGGCAGTGTATTGGTAACGCTTGATCGGCTTGTCGTCTTTGCCCTTGAATATCAGGAATTTAACATCGACGTTCGGTTGGTCGGGTTTTTAGGGATCGGTTTCTTGTTTATCAGGCCTGCTTCGCCATCTTGTTTATATAAACATTTCCAACGATAGAAGCTGGCCCTTGCAACGCCAAAGTACCGGCAGGTCCTGGCAGCGTGACCTGTCTCGTCAGCATGTTTGAGAATGCGCAATTTGCGCTGAATATCGCGTTCTTTCTGGTTCATTGAGATCATCCTCCCGCCCAAATAGGGTCATGAAAAAAGATGTTTCGCAAGATCCTACATATCTACAATGCCGTAATGAAAGCTAAACCGACATTCCCGGTACGCAAGGCGCTACCGTCACCGACCAACTCGCCCGGCAACCCCATGGGAGCGGTTCG
>JANMPF010000559.1:0-2661 GCA_031369725.1 Rhodobiaceae bacterium
CTCACATGGCGGCCGAAGGGATCAATAAGGGCAGGGCTGGTCATGGGCCCAATTTGGGCGTTCGGGCGGTAACGGTCAAGTGACGCAATTGTTATGGCCTCGAAGGGCGCTAGATATGGTAAAGTTACTTCGAGTCCCAGCTGTGCTGAGCATCTCGGGCCATGAGGGGGAAATGGATAATGAGTGGTGCTTGGGTTTACATACATCGATGCTCTGACGGCAGCTATTATACGGGCTTAACCAAACAGCAGGAGCCAGAGGCGCGGGAGTGGGAACACAACCAAGGCATTTATGAAGATTCCTACACCTCAACGCGTCGCCCCGTGAAACTGGTCTATTCCGAGAATTTTGAAATGGTGGTTGATGCGATTGCGGCAGAGCGGCGGATAAAGGGTTGGTCGCGTGCAAAGAAAGAAGCTTTGATGACAGGTAACTGGCAAATACTTGTGGCACTGTCCAAGCGACGGGGTGGGAAGGCTTAGTCGGCCAATGTGCAGGTGCTTCGAGGCATCGCAAGGGCGATGCTCCTCAGCATGAGGTAATGATTGAAACCCTCACCCTGAGGCGCCACGAAGTGGCTTCGAAGGGACTGCTCCGCAAGATGTTCAACTCCGCATCTTTGCTCCGTCGGGGTCATAGACCGGCCTTGCCACCACCTCCGCCTTGTAAAAATCGCCTAAAAGCTCGATTTCCAGCTCGCTGCCTTCTCCCGCACAGGCGGCAGGCACATACCCCATGGCCATGCTCTTCTTGACATGGTGGGCATAGCCGCCGGAGGTGACGTAGCCCACGCATTTGCCGTCATGGAAAATGGGTTCATCGCCGAGGCAATCCACATCCTTGGTTGCAATGGTCATGCTGACCAGACGTTTCTGCGGCTTATCGGCCTTGGCAGCAGCCTTGCCAATGAAATCTGCCTGCTTGTCGAAGGCTACAAATGCATCAAGCCCGGCTTCAGCGGCAGTGAAATCCGGGCGGTAATCCATCGTCCATACCCCCCAGTTTTTCTCAAACCGCATCGACATCAGCGCGCGGCCGCCATAGAGCTTGAGCCCGAGGTCGCAGCCTGCCACCTCCAGTGCCTCAAACAGGCGCATGTGGAATTGGTGTTCGCAATAGATCTCAAAGCCCAGCTCGCCCGAAAACGAAACGCGGGCCAGGATGACCGGAATATCCGCCACCACCATTTTCCGGATGTCGCGGAATTTCAATGCGGCATTCGCGACATCCTCACGCGTCAAGCGCGCCAGAAGGCCGCGCGATTTGGGGCCGGAAATGGCAAAACCGTGCAATTCATCGGTGCGGTTGCGATACGTCACACCAGACTCCGGCATGTGCATTTCAAACCAGCGGCGGTGCATCTCCTGGGCGGCACCACTGCCAAACAGCATAAACAATTCTTCGCCCAGTTTCGCCACGGTAAGATCGCCATAGAGCTTGCCTTTCGGTGTGAGCATCGGCGTTAACGCCAAGCGCCCGATTTTCGGCAGGTTGTTGGCAAGCATGATATCCAGAAACGCCGCCGCACCGGGGCCAGCGATTTCATGCTTGGCATAATTGGCAATTTCAATCATGCCAACCGCTTCACGCACCGCTTTCACTTCATCGGCTATATATTTGAAAGCATTTGATCTTCGAAAAGTTGGTGTTTCTTCCGCCTGGTCTTTTGAACCGGCAAACCACAACGCGTGTTCCAGCCCAAATGACACACCCATGACGGCACCGCGATCAATCAGGCGGTCGTAAATGCTCGTGGTTTTCTGCCGGCGTCCCGCGGGAAGCGTTTCATTGGGATAGGTCAGGCGGAAACGGCGCGAGTAATTCTCGCGCGCTTTGAGGCTACCCCAGTCGCGCGTGGCAAAGCTGCCAAAGCGTGCCACATCCATGCCCCACACATCGATGCCCGGCTCGCCATTGATGATCCATTCCGCCATGCACAGGCCAACCCCGCCGCCCTGGCAAAAGCCCGCCATGACACCAACGGCAGTCCAGTAATTCCTGAGGCCGGGAACCGGCCCGATGAGCGGGTTGCCATCCGGGCCAAAAGTGAAGGGGCCGTTCACCACGCGTTTGATGCCGGCATTGGCAAGGGCTGGCATGCTGTCAAAAATAATCTCGAGGCGCTCTGAAATGCGGCCCAAATCATCCGGCAATAATTCCGCCCCAAAATCCTGTGGCGTACCATTCACGGCCCAGGCCTTGGGCTGCAATTCATAGGTGCCATAGAGCAAGCCGTCATGTTCCTGCCGCGTATAGGTGTTGCCTTCATAGTCAACGGTGACAGCCACTTCCTTGCCGTGGTCACGCAACTCAGGAATGGTTTCGGTGATAATGTAGTGATGCTCAAAGGGCTGCACCGGCAGATCAATGCCGGCAAGCCTGCCCACTTCGCGTGCCCACAGGCCGCCGGCGTTCACCACAATGTCGGCATTTATGGTGCCTTGTGGCGTGACCACATTCCATGTGCCATCGGCTTGCGCGTTGGTTTCAATGACCGGGCATTCCCGATGGATCTTCGCACCGTAGTGGCGCGCACCCTTGGCATAGGCATGGGTAACGCCTGAGGGGTCCACATGGCCGTCAACCGGCTCAAATAACGCACCCACATATTTTGACGGGTCAATGAGCGGATTCAATTCGCGCGCGTGGGCCAGCGAAATG
>JANMPF010000563.1:0-3929 GCA_031369725.1 Rhodobiaceae bacterium
GGGATGCGGCACGATCATTGTTGATGTAAAGCCAGTTGCGGCCAAGGATTTGCCGCAGCCAGGCGTTTTGCGAACCCCAGGAATGATACATCGCCATGGGGCGCTGGGTGATGGCGTGCATGGGGAACTCGGTTTGCGACACCATATCGCCCTCAAAGGGCGGATACCAGAAGGGGATGGGATCGAAATATTTCTCGATGCGGGGGCGGTGTCCAGCAGGCGGCAGAATCTTGCCATAGCCAAGGGCTGCCAGCCGGAACTTTTGCAGGGGTTCGCTGTAGAGCTGGTGAATGATGGGTTCGGGCTTTCCCATGAAGCCGAAAAAGGTGGCCCAATCCAGATAATCCCAGTTCACATGGCGGAAGTATTTCATGTGGTTGGGCAGTTCATAAAACCAGTGGCAGCCGTTATCGATATAGGCCTTGAGCTGGTCGGGGTTGGGTGTGCCCCTGCCCTGATGCCTGCCGTTTGGCCCCCGAAAACCCGCAAGCGGGCCAAGGCCTGGAGCGCGTTCGTGGTTGACGATATAATCAGGGTAGCCACCGGGATAGCGGGGATTGCCATCGGGCCGTGCCATGCCCGGAAGGCCTAGCCTTGCACCCAGATCGAGCAGAACAGTTTGGAAGGCGCGCACGTCGCGCTCGGGTGCAACGACGGGCTGGCGGATGGAATCAGCGGGGCCATCGGCTTCCGAGATCGGGCGGTCGAGCATGGAGATGCAGTCCCAGCGCTCGAGGTAGGTGGTGTCTGGCAGTATCAAATCAGCGTATTGCACCATCTCGGAATTATAGGCGTCGCTGTAAATGATTTTGGGGATCACATATTCGCCATCGCTGCGTTTGGCGGTCAGCGCCTTTAGCGTGTCCGGCACGTTCATGGCGGAGTTCCAGCTCATGTTCGCCATGTACATGAAGAGAACGTCGATGGTGTAGGGATCACCCTTGGCAGCGTTGTTGATCACCATGTGCATAAGCCCATGGGCTGCAATGGGCGCATCCCATGAATAAGCCTTGTCGATACGTTGTGGCACACCTTCTGCGTCGACCAGCAAATCTTCGGGACTGGTGACAAAGCCCAGAGGCGGGCCGGGCATGGGTGTGTTGGGCTTGATCTGGCCCACTTTACCCGCCGGCTTTACGCTGGGCGGGATGGGCTTTGGAAACGGCGGTTTGTAACGAAAGCCGCCGGGCACATCGATGGTGCCGAGAATGATTTGCAGCACGTGAATGATGCGGCAGGTCTGGAAGCCGTTGGCATGGGCAGAAATTCCGCGCATGGCATGCATGGACACAGGACGGCCGATCATTTTCTCGTGGCGGCGGCCGGTATAATCCGTCCACGGAATATCCAGCTCGATTTGCTGCTCGAACGCCACTTCGGCGATTTCGGCAGCAATGCGTTTGATGGTGCCGGCTGGCACACTGCAAATGGCTGCCACGGCATCTGGCGCATATTCCGGTGAGAGGAAGCGTTCGGCAATCAGCGTGAAGCTGGTCACTACTTTGCGGCCATCGGGCAAGGTGAAGCGTCCCATGAGCTTGGGTGCCGCATCGCTTGAGGTGGCAGGCATCGGCGTATTGGTGTGGGAATCCCAGACTTGCGCTGCACCGGAAGCCGTCCTTGCAAAGAGTCCGTCATCGGGTCCGCCGGGATTTTCAACAATCAGCCACGGCGCATTGGTGTAGCGCAACAGGTATTCACCATCGATTTTTTGGGCGGCGAGAAGCTCGTGAATTAGTGCGCCAACGAACAGACCATCAGTGCCGGGTTTCAGACCCACCCATTCATCGGCAATGCCTGAGTAACCGGTTTTTACCGGGTTGATGGAGACAAACTTGGCGCCCCTGCCTTTCAATTTTCCAAGACCCATCTTGATCGGGTTCGAGGCGTGATCTTCCGCCACGCCAAAGAGCAGGAAGTATTTTGTGTGTTTCCAATCGGGCTCACCAAACTCCCAGAAGGAGCCGCCGAATGTGTAGAGGCCGGCGGCTGCCATGTTCACCGAACAGAAGCCGCCGTGGGCTGCATAATTGGGTGTGCCAAATTGCGAGGCCCACCAGCCGGTGAGGCCCTGGCTTTGATCACGGCCGGTGAAGAAGGCCAACTTTTTCGGGTCGCGGTTGCGCACTTCAGACAGCCACAGGGTAGCGGTGCGCAAGGCTTCTTCCCATTCGATTTCGCGAAACTCGCCGGAGCCCCGCTCGCCCACACGGATCAATGGCTTGGACAATCGCGCCGGCGAATAATGCTGCTTGATGCCGGCAGCGCCCTTGCCGCAGATCACACCCTTGTTCACCGGATGATCGCGATTGCCTTCGATGTATTTTACGGAACCATCCTTGAGATAGACCTTAATGCCGCAGCGGCAGGCGCACATGTAACAGGTGGTGGTTTTCACCTCGTCCCAGTTTTTTGGCGATGTATCAACGTAAGGTTCGGTCATTGTGTCCTATGCTGCGTCGAAGTTTCCGTATCTTAGGAGGCGAATTGGCACTATCATAGGTCCAGTCTATTTTTTAAAAGGAACCAAATCATTTGCGTGACTGGCTTGTACATATAAAGCGCTCGGAAAATGCGAGTCTGCAAATGCAAATCCGCGAGGCACTGGTTTCGGCCATTCTTGATCAGCAGCTGGCGCGCGAAGAACCTATTCCGTCCACCCGCAAAATGGCAAAGTCACTTGGCGTTTCGCGCAATACAGTGGTGCTCGCCTATCAAGGATTGCTGGATGACGGCTTTCTGGTTGCCAGGGAGCGTTCGGGTTATTACGTGTCGGAAAAGGCAGGTGCTGACACGGTGCTGCCCAAGCGAAACGGGGCAGCAAGGCCCAAGGGCTCGAATGATACTCTGGACTGGTCCAGCCGATTTAAAAAATTCCCGGCAGCGCAAGAGAATATTTCAAAGGCGCTCAATTGGCAGAGCTATACCTACCCTTTCATTTATGGGCAGGTTGACCACACGTTGTTTCCGGTGGCTGAATGGCGCGATTGCACGCGCCAGGCCCTTGGCAAGAAATGGCTGGGCACCTGGACGAATGACACATGGGCGCATGATGATCCCTTGCTGGTTGAACATATCCGTCGGCGCATTCTGCCAAGGCGGGGCATCATGGCCAGTGACGATGAAATTCTCATCACTCTGGGAGCGCAAAACGCGCTTTATTTGCTGACCAGCCTGCTGGTAGATGAAAACACCAGGGTTGCCATGGAAGAACCGGGCTACCCGGATGTGCGCAACATTTTCCGGCTGAAATCAAAAAATGTGGCATTGGTACCGGTGGATGACCATGGCATTACGCTGAATGCGGATTTGAGCAACGCGCAAATTGTCTTCACCACGCCAAGCCACCAGTTTCCAACAACGGCGACAATGCCAATCGAGCGGCGCATGGCGCTCTTGAAGCTTGCGGTGGCGCGCGACTTTATCATCATTGAGGATGATTATGAGTTTGAGACGAACTACGTGAACGAACCCTGCCCGGCGCTGAAGTCGCTCGACGACAAGGGGCACGTCATCTACGTGGGTTCGCTATCAAAGTCGCTGTTTCCCGGCTTGCGCCTGGGCTTCATGGTGGGTCCCAAAAAGCTCATTGAGGAGGCCCGGGCGCTGCGCCGCCTCATGGTGCGCCATGCGCCAAACAATAATCAACGGACGGCCGCATTATTTCTGTCACTGGGCCACCATGACACGCTGATTCGCCGCCTGCACCGGGCCTACCGCACGCGGTGGGAAATCATGGGCGATGCGCTTGAGCAATATTTTCCGGCGTCTTCGCGGCTGCCAAGCTTTGGCGGCACAAGTTTTTGGGTGAAAGGTGCAGCCGATCTCGACAGCGAAGAACTTGCCAGGGCAGCGGCTGCCAAAGGCATTCTGATTGAGCCGGGACGGATAAATTTCGGGCGGAAGAATCCGCCCAAAAACTATTTCCG
>JANMPF010000584.1:0-4860 GCA_031369725.1 Rhodobiaceae bacterium
TATAGCTTTCGTCGATCAACAGGAATTCACCCCCCTCAATCTTGAGATGATGCTGAACCCCTCTGCCCTTCGGCGCTTCCGCCACCGCCAGCGCCATGGCAGCGCGCGCCAGATCCGCACCCATCAATTTGACAGCAGCCAACACGGCAAGGCTGTTCAGTGCCATGTGTTCGCCCGGCATGCCTAGCTTGTAGATGAGCTTTTCCCCCATCACGTCGGCGGTGACACAGCAACAGCTGCCATGCAACACCACGCGCTCGGACCTCACATCGGCATCTTCATGCGCACCAAAGCTCACGATGTTCTTGATGCCACAATTGCGCGCCGCCGCCGCAAGGCGACCAAAATAGGCGTTGTCGCGATTGAGAATGGCAAAGCCGTAAGGCTCCACGCCGCTGAAGATCTCAGCCTTGGCATCGGCAATTTCTTCAACCGAGTTGAAGTTGCCCACATGCACTGGTGCCACATTTGTGACAATCGCCCCATGCGGCCGCACCATGCCAACCAGCGGCGTGATTTCACCCGCGTGGTTCATGCCAATTTCAAAAACCCCATAGGCGGTGCTGCGCGGCATGCGCGCCAACGTGAGGGGAACTCCCCAGTGATTGTTGAATGAAGCCAATGAAGCGTGCGTCGAACCCGAAGCAGACAAAGCCACCCGCAGCATTTCCTTGGTGCTGGTTTTTCCAACGCTGCCCGTCACGCCAACAATCTGCGCATGGGCGCGCGCCCGTGCAGCCCTGCCAATTTTCACCAGCCCCTCAAGCGGATCATTTGCAACCACCAGCAAGGGTCCAGCGGCCTTCATTTCGTCGGTAACCTTTGAAACCATGGCAAGACCTGCGCCTGCTGCCAAGGCTCTCGCTACAAAATCATGGGCATCATGGGTCGAGCCCCTGATGGCAACGAAAACATCCCCTGGGGACATGCTGCGCGTGTCAATTGAAACACCATTGAGCGGCGTGGCTACCGCACCAATTATTTCGCCCCCGCTTGCCAGCACAAGCTCATCTGCCGTCCACAGCGAGGCTTCACCCATGATAGATGTCCCCTGCCATGGCAGCCAGCACCGCCTCGTGATCGCTGAACGGCACGACGGTCTTCCCGATGGTTTGCCCTTCCTCATGCCCCTTGCCGGCAACCAGCAAAACATCACCCGCTGCCAAGGCATCCACTGCCACACGAATGGCCTTGGCGCGATCACCAATGTCTTGTGCACCAGGGCATGCCGCGAGTATCTCGGCGCGAATGGTTTTAGCGTCTTCACTGCGCGGATTGTCGTCAGTGACGATTGCCGTGTCTGCAAGGCGTGCTGCAATCGCTCCCATTTGCGGGCGCTTGCCCTTGTCGCGGTCACCACCACAGCCAAACACGACTGTCAGCTTTCCGTCCGTGTAGGGGCGAAGTGCCGACATGGCATTTTCGAGTGCATCCGGGGTATGGGCATAATCCACAAATATCGCGGCCCCGGTTTTGCTTCTTCCAACCAGGTCAAGCCGCCCCTTGGCTCCCCGCAGTGATTCAAGCGCGTGTATCGTGAGTGCTTCCTCCCCGCCAGTCGCCAAAACCAGCCCGGCTGCAACCAGGGCGTTGGAGGTTTGAAATTCACCAACCAGGGGAAGATAGACCGAATGCTGCCTGTGCACCGTTTGCAAAACCAGTTGCTGGCCCATGCCATCGCGCCTGGCACTCAGCAGTTTCAAGTCACTGCCCTGCCGTCCAACCGAAAATACTTTCAAGCCACGAAGCCTGGCACGCTTTACAACGTCTGCGCCAAACGGCGTATCAACATTGATGACAGCGGGCGCACCCACCGGCACGAGTTCCTCAAACAACCGCATCTTCGCGTTGAAGTAATCTTCAAGCGTGTTGTGGTAATCGAGATGGTCGCGGCTGAGGTTGGTAAATCCGGCAGCCGCAAACCGGATGCCATCCAGGCGATATTGCGCCAGCCCGTGACTGGAAGCCTCGAGTGCCAGATGCTGCACGTGATCTTCTGCAAGCTTTGCCAGAATCCCATGCAACTGAACCGGATCCGGTGTTGTGTGGGCGAGATATTCAGCACCGCCAGGCCCCACGACGCCAACCGTGCCGATGCTTGCCGCGCGAAATCCCATCGATAGCCAGATTTGCCGCACAAAAGCTGCCACCGATGTTTTGCCATTCGTACCTGTGACAGCAACCATGGTGTCTGGCTGTGCGCCAAAAAATCGCGCCGCCATATGGGCAAAAACCTGGCGCGGGTTGCCCGTATCAATCACCAGTCCTGGCCCTGCATAGGCGCCTTTGCCGGCAATCGCGGCTACAGCGCCACTGGCAAAAGCCTGGCCAATATATTTTGCTCCATCGACAACCGTTCCCGGCAATGCCGCAAAAACAAATCCGGGCCTTACCTCGCGGCTGTCAGCCGTGAGCCCCAACACAGGCAAAGTTCCAGCCACTTCAGAAACCGAAGCATCGGGACCTAAGAGTTTTGCCAGCGTCATGCTCATTGCTGCTCAGCCGTCTTTCGCGGCGGCTTTGGCAAGCTTGGCCAGCTTCTCAATGTCCTGAGGTGTAAACTTTGGAACAACGCCCAGCAAAGGTGCGATGCGTTCGATTATCTTGCCCGCCGTTGGCACCGCATTCCAGCCTGCCGTGGCAAAGCCGTAGGTTTCCGGTGTGGCCTTCGGTTCATCCAGCATCACGATGATGGCGTAACGCGGATTGTCCATCGGGAAGGCGCCAATGAACGAATTCAACAACTTGTCATGTGCATAGCGGCCGTGCACGACTTTTTCCGCCGTACCTGTTTTGCCGCCAACCCGGTAACCAATGACGTCGGCTTTTGAAGCGGTTCCCTTTTCAACATTGAGCCGGAACAGGTAACGTATTTTTTCGCTGGTTTCCCGCTTCACGATGCGTTTGGCCAAAACATCGGCCTCTGCCACGTCCCGCTGCAGAAACGTTGGTTGCGTCATTACTCCACCATTGACCAGTCCGCCAATCACCGAAATACCCTGCAGGGGCTGCACGGCAAAACCATGGCCAAAAGCCGCGGTTGCTGTGGCAAGCTTGCTCCAGTGCTTGGGCAGAAGCGGTTTGGCGCTTTCGGGAATTTCCGTTGTAAGGCGGTCAAAAAATCCAACCCGGCGCAAGAATTCCTGGTGTCCTTCCATGCCCACATCAAGTGCCATTTTGGCAGTACCGATATTGGACGAGTCGATGAAGATTTCCGGAACCGTCAGTACCCGCCGCTGCGCATGGTAGTCGCTGATACGGGCGTTGCCGATAACCAGCGGAAAGCGCGCGTCATACTTGCCGCTTAAATCTGTGACGCCGTAGTCAAACGCCATGGCGAACGTGACCGTCTTGATGACCGAACCCAGCTCAAACACGCCGCTCGTCATCATGTTGGCCTGTTGTTTGCTGAAGTTCTTGTCTTCCTGGTTGGGATTGAAGTCAGGCAACGAACACAGCGCCACAATTTCCCCGGTCGTGATATCGAGAACAATGCCGCCACCCGCCTTCGCGTTGAATTTCGCAACAGCTTTGCTGACCTCATCAGTCAGCGCAAATTGAACCCGCGTATCGGTTGAAAGTTTTGCCGGCGTTACGGTTTGCGATGCGGGTTCTGATAGCGACGCCGTGTAAATGGCACCCTGGTCATCCAGATATTTTTCGATGCCGGCAATGCCTTTGCTGTCAACGTCAACGTAGCCAACCGTATGGGCAGCCAGGCGCCCCAGGGGATAAACCCGCTTGCGTTCGTTGACATAGCCAACCCCCGGAATGCCGAGATTGTAGGCAGCATCGCGTTCCTCCGGGCTCACCTGCCGCTTGAGCCAGACAAAGGCCCGCCCCGGCTGGGTGAGTTTCACCCGCAGCGCCTTGGCATCAAGATCAGGAATGCTCGCCGTGAGGCTTTCCACCGCATCATCAATGTCAATTATCTTGCGCGGATCCGCATAGAGCGATGCCACCGCAATATCTGTGGCAATAACAACTCCATTGCGGTCCACAATATCCGGGCGCGGGCTGCGGGGCTGGTGCTGCGCCAGGGCATCTTCCTCGACCGCTGGACCTTTGAGGATTGTCAGGTTGGCAAGTTGTGCAGCGATTGCCAGAAATGCCAACGAGAAACAAATCGCCACCAGTCGAATGCGGTTTTGCCCGGCCAACTTTGCCGGAGCATCACTTCTGCCATCAAGAATTTCCGTCATGGTCACTGCATCTCTTTGAGAATATCGGCAATCGGGTCTTTGCTCTTTTCATTCACGATCAGAACGGGTTCGGCCGGAACTCGTGCTGCAAGCTCGCTTTCGGACACAAATTGTGAGGCAGTTACCGTCTTCAATTTCAGATTTTCCTGTGCCAGTTTTTGCAACCGGTCAGGCCGCATGAGGCTGCTCCATTCTGCACCCAAAACCTTGATCTGCTCGCGCTCATCCAGGATGCCGTTTTTGAGACCGCCAATCTGCCGCTCAAGCCCGCGGGTTGAATGTTCAAGCGAATACAGAAAGAAGGCCGAAACCAGCACCGCAAGCACCAGGCACGCGTTGAAAAATTTATGCATCAGTGGCGGCTCCGTGCGATGCGGGGAATACCCAGGTCATTATGTGAGGAAGGCCATGCCGCTGCGGCAGTGCGTGCGGCTGCCCGAAGCTTTGCACTGCGCGAGCGTGGATTCATTTCTGCTTCTTGCGTGGAAGGATCGATATGCCCGCGGTACAGCAATTCAAAACTGGGGCTTGCCTGCTCAATCGCTCCGGGCATGTGGCGCGAAACCTCAGGCGTCCTGCCACTGCGCATTGCCATGAACCGCTTGACAATGCGGTCTTCCAGCGAATGAAAGCTCACAACCACCAGCCGGCCACCCAC
>JANMPF010000021.1:0-7575 GCA_031369725.1 Rhodobiaceae bacterium
CACCGGAATCCGTGCGCCCCGCACCCTGCACCAAGGTTGCCTCGCCATTGATGCGGGCAATCGCCTCCGTCAATACGCCTTGCACCGTCTTGTCGGTGAGCTGGATTTGCCAGCCCTTGAACCGCGCGCCGTCATATTCAATGGTGAGCTTGTAGCGGGCCATCAGGTAAACCGTGTGCCTTTGGCAACCGGGAACCCCCGCAGGAAAGTTGCAGCATCCATGACACCTTTGCCTTGGCGCTGAAGCTGAATGAGCCGAATGGCGCCGGTGCCGCAAGCAACGCTGAGTTTGTCATCAAGGACAACACCAGGTTCGCCTGTCTGGCCCATGACTTCACAACAAAGCACCTTCACGCGCGCCCCGAGGATGGAAGTCCAGGCACCAGGCAACGGCGATAAACCATGGATGTGGTTGCGAACAGCTTGGGCGGGCTGCGTGAAATCGATGTGCGCCTCCGCCTTGTCAATTTTCTTGGCATAGGTAACGCCATCGGCTGATTGTTCCATGCACTGGAGAGGCACAAAACCAAGTGTTTCAACAATCAGCTGCGCGCCAAGTGCTGCCAGTTCATCATGCAGGGTTCCAGCAGTTGTTTCCGCTGTAATTGCAACAATTCCCGTATTGCAAATAGGCCCCGTATCAAGCCCTTCACCCATTTGCATGATGCAAACACCACTTTGCCTGTCACCTGCCATGATGGCCCGTTGAATGGGGGCCGCCCCCCGCCAGCGTGGCAACAGTGAGGCATGCACATTGAAACAGCCCAGGCGCGGCGCATCAAGAATGGCGCGGGGCAACATCAAACCATAGGCCACAACCACGGCGGCGTCGGCATCCAGGGCTGCAAATGCGCCTTGCCCTTCGGCTGATTTGAGAGATCCCGGCGTTCGAACGTCGATACCCTGCCAGGCGGCATAAGCATGAACGGCAGATGGCTTCAATTTCTGCCCGCGCCCTGCAGGTCGCGGTGGCTGTGAGTACACGCAAACAATGTCATGGCCCGCGGCCACCAGGGCTTTCAGTGTCACCACCGCAAAATCTGGCGTTCCCATGAAAACCAGTTTCATGGGCTCAAAGCTTTCCCAGCTTCTGCGCCTTGGTAAATTTCTTGACCACCCGGTCGCGCTTCAGCTTGGAAATATAGTCAATGAACAACACACCATTGAGATGGTCAATTTCATGCTGAATGCAGGTGGCAAGAACGCCCGTGGCAAGAATCTCCCGGCCTTCACCATGGTTGTCGAGATAACGCACCTTCACTTCAGAGGGCCTTGCCACCATCTCATAAAAATCCGGAATTGAAAGGCAGCCCTCTTCGTAATCACTCAGGGCCTCACTGGCAGAAACGACTTCCGGGTTTGCCATGAACAGGGGCTTGCGTTCTTCGCCGTCCTTGGAGAGGTCAATCACCACCAGCCGCTGCGGCACCCCGATTTGCACGGCAGCAAGACCAATGCCGGGGGCCGCATACATCGTCTCCAACATGTCATCGAAAATCTTGCGAACGCCCTTGTCAACGCCAGATACGGGTTTAGACGTCTGGCGCAGCATGGGATCAGGTAAAAGTATAATATCGCGAAGGCTCATGATTGCTCAAATAAGCGAGGCGGGCCTCAAGGTCAATCACGGCAAATCGAGCGTCGCCAGCGAGTGGACATCATGCTAAGCTGGCGCGCTTTCGCCGGATAAGGCGGATACTCGCCTGTCTATGTGCAAAGTATAGGGAGGACAAAATGGCAAGATACATTCAGCTTTTGAATTGGACCGATCAGGGCGTCAAAAGTGTCAAAGACAGCCCCAAACGCCTCGACGGGGCGCGTGAACTGGGCAAAAAAATGGGTGTTGAAATCCGCGAATTTTACCTGACAACCGGCGCTTGCGACATGGTTGTCATAGCCGAGGCCCGTGATGATGAAACCATGGCAAAATTCGGCCTGACATTGGCCATGGGCGGCAATGTGCGAACCACCACGCTCAAGGCATTCACGGAAGACGCCTACCGCACGATAATTGCTGCCATTTAGCACTTTGGGCAGCGGAGGGCCAAAACCTTCCCTTGCCTTTTCCGGCCAGAACTACGATATACCCCGTCGGGAGGTTGGCGGCGGACGTACCGCTCGCCAACCGGGTCAGGTCCGGAAGGAAGCAGCCCCAACGAGATCGGAACGGGTTGCCCGTCCAGCCTCCCACCTTTAAGATTGCGGGCCAATCATGACTGACGTAACCGAAACCGTGAACGCGCCCGCCTACCGCGTTCTTGCCCGCAAATACCGGCCCAGAAACTTCGCTGACCTGATCGGCCAGGAAGCCATGGTGCGCACCTTGACCAATGCCATCGCCACCGCCCGCGTTGCCCAGGCCTATATGCTGACAGGCGTGCGCGGTGTTGGCAAAACCACAACCGCACGCCTTATCGCCCGCGCCCTGAACTACCCGGGCGCACCCTCCATCGAAATGCCGGAGATGACCCCCCAGTGTGAAGCCATTTTGGAATCACGCCACATGGATGTGATCGAGATGGATGCGGCCTCCAACACCGGTGTAGACAACATGCGCGAGATTATTGACAGCGTGCGTTATGCACCTGTCTCGCTGCGCTACAAGGTTTACATTATCGACGAAGTTCACATGCTATCCAAAAGTGCCTTCAATGCCCTGCTCAAAACGCTGGAAGAGCCACCCCCCCATGTGAAATTCATTTTTGCCACCACCGAAATTCGCAAAGTTCCCGTCACCATACTGTCGCGCTGCCAGCGTTTTGACCTCAAGCGGCTGGACGCAGTCCTTCTCATGCAACACTACAGCCGCATCGCCACATTGGAAAATGTGACAATCGATGAGGAGTCGCTCCGCATGATCGCGCGCGCCTCGGAAGGATCGGTGCGCGATGGTCTCTCACTCCTAGATCAAGCCATTGCCTATGGCGAAGGCGTCGTGAAAGCGGCAGACGTCGCTGGCATGATGGGCCTTATCGACAAGTCGCGCATCATTGATCTGTTTGATGCGGTCATGTCTGGCGATACGGCAAAGGCCATTCATGAAGTTGAAATGCAATATGAGGGCGGCGGCGATCCGGAAACCATTCTGAACGACCTCGCCGATTTCGTGCACTGGGTCACGCGGTTGAAAGTGGTGAGGGACTCCGCGTTGAATGATGCCTCGCGCACCGAAATTGAAAAAACCCAAGGGTCGGATTACGCCACCCGCATCGGCATGGCGCACCTCAGTCGCGCCTGGCAAATGCTGCTTAAAGGCATCACTGAAGTGAGTTTTGCAGCCCAACCCCTGCTGGCCGCGGAAATGGTGCTGATTCGTCTCGCCCATGCCGCAGATTTTCCGCAAGGCGAAGAACTGTTGAAAATGGCCAAACCGGCAGCAGCAGAAAAATCACTGCCAATAAGGATGCAGCAAAACTCGCGGCGTGACGCCCCGGCCCCTGAGACTGTCGGGTCTCTCGCCGTAAAAGCAGAAGTTCAACCACCGCAAACGCCAACCGAAACCCGTGCATTCTCCACATTCGCCGACATTATTGCCATTGCAGTTGAAAAGCGTGACGTGAAACTGAAAGGCGATCTCGAACGCTTTGTGCGGCCCATTCGTGTGGCCCCCGGCCAGGTTGAACTGGCACTGGAACAGGGCGCCTCACCGGGCCTGCCAGGCGAACTTTCCCGCAAGCTGGAAGCCTGGACGGGCCGCCGCTGGATGGTGTTGGTGGCGCGCGAAGGTGGTGACAAGCCGCTTGCCATGCAGAAGAAAGACGCCAGGGAATCGGCCTTTCGCGAGGTGCGCGATGATGCGAATGTAAAAGCCATCCTCCAACGCTTTCCCGGAGCCACGGTGACCGACGTGCGTGACCCCGAAACTTTTAAACCAGTGGAAGACAATGATGAAGAACCTCGGTGACATGATGAAGCAGGTCCAGGCCATGCAATCCAAAATGGCGGACATGCAAACCAGGTTGGAGCAAGCAACCGTGACTGGCCAATCCGGCGGCGGCCTCGTGAAGGTAACACTTTCCGGCAAGGGTGCCATGACGGCGCTCAACGTTGATCCCTCCCTTCTCAGGGAAGATGAAAAGGATATCCTTGAAGACCTGATCGTTGCGGCCCACGCCGATGCAAAGGGCAAAAGCGAAATCATGATGGCCGAAGAAATGAAATCGGTGACGGGCGGCATGGCACTGCCACCCGGCATGAAATTGCCGTTCTGACATGAAGCGAACCGCGGGTGTCGAAATTGAGCGGTTGATTCAGTTGCTCGCGAAATTGCCGGGCCTTGGGCCGCGTTCAGCGCGCCGTGCTGCCCTTCATCTCATTAAAAATCGCGAAAAACTCTTGGCGCCCTTGTCACTGGCCATGGCTGAAGCACAAGACAAGGTTGCCGTTTGCAGTGAGTGCGGCAACGTCGATACCATCGACCCCTGCACCATTTGCTGCGACCCGCGCCGCGACCGCACCATACTTTGCGTGGTGGAAGAAGTGGGTGATCTCTGGGCGCTAGAACGGGCAGGCGCGTGGACCGGGCTTTATCATGTGCTGGGTGGAACCCTTTCGGCCATGGAAGGTATTAGACCGGAAGACTTGGCCATCAACCGTCTTATCGAACGCTCCGCCGCAACCGGCATGCGTGAAGTGGTGCTGGCTACCAACGCCACGGTGGAAGGCCAAACCACGGCCCATTACATTACTGAACGCCTTAAGGGATTGGGCCTTAGCACCTCACGGCTGGCCCATGGCGTACCGGTGGGAGGCGAGCTGGATTATCTCGACGAAGGCACGTTAACTGCCGCCATGCGCGCCAGGCGGCCATTCTAATTAACCCTTTGTAAACCGTAATGTTAACCCATGGACGCCAGTTCAGCGAGGGGCTTCACCTGCAAGTAATCGCAACTTATCCCGAATCATTGTAGGCTCTAAATTTATTTTCAGGGTCGCTGATTTTGCTTGAAACTGAACTTTATCTCCCGGTGAAACGCTTTCTTGAGCGCCAGGGCTATGTGGTGAAGGCCGAAGTTGGCGATTGTGATGTGCTGGCGTTGAAGGGTGAGGATCCTCCGGTGATTGTCGAATTGAAAACCAGCTTCAACCTTCAGCTGCTCTTGCAAGGCATCGACAGGCAGGCGGTGACCGACCATGTCTATCTTGCCATTCCGGAACCGAAACAATCACTTCAACGGGATGTCCTGCGCTTGTGCAAACGCTTAGGTCTGGGATTGTTGACGGTGAACCGGGAATGGGTAGAGGCCCATCTCGATCCCGCACCTTATCAACCGCGCAAGATTGCACGGCGAAAAAACCTGTTGCTCAAGGAATTTCAGCGCCGTGTGGGTGATCACAACGCCGGCGGCAGCAGCAAGCGTCCCATTGTGACGGCGTATCGCCAGGATGCCCTGCGTTGCGTGAAGTTCTTGCAGCACTCCGGTGCATCAAAGTTGTCTGAAATCATCACCCAGACGAAAGTTGAGCGCGCCAGCGGCATTCTCCGCAGTGATGTCTATGGCTGGTTCTTCAAAGTCGAGCGTGGCATCTATAATTTGTCACCAAAAGGCGAGGCTGCGCTAAAGGTATTTGCCGATGTTGTGAGTGCGATCTAAATCACCGGTGTTGATTTCTTGATCCGGTGCCGCAAACGCCGAATGCCCCACCACACAAGCAGAAGTATGATGGGAACCAGCACCCAGTCGGGAAACTTTATCTGGTTGCCAAGGAAAAATGCAGCGGCACCACCAGCAAATTTCGAGACAATGTTGAAAAGATAATAGCTGATGGCAACCACCGATATGCCTTCAACCGTTTCCTGCAGCATCAACTGTTGCCGCGCGCGCTGCTCCATCGAACGCAATAGAAGCTGGTTCTGCCCTTCAAGTGCAATATCAACGCGGGTGCGCAAGAGATTGCTGGCCCGTTCACTGCGTCTGGCCAAATCCGCGATACGGTCGGCAACGGCCAGACAGGTGTTCATGGCGGGGCTAAACCTGCGATCCAGAAACACGCCAATTCTTTGACAGTTTACCACGCGCTCCTCGCCAAGTTCCGCCACGCGCTTGTCAACAAGTGCGGTATAGGCGCGCGCTGCCGCAAACCGGAAGCTGCTGCGATTGGACACATCTTCAACATCGCGCGCTGTTGTGCTGAGGCGGGCAAGCAAAGCCGCGTCGTCCTCGACGTTTTGTGCAGAAAGCATGCCTTCAATGGTTTGTGCCAGTGATTTTTCCAGCGGTCCCAGCTTCTTTTGCAGGTCTAACGCAAGTGGAAAAGCCAGCAGCGCCATCATGCGGTAGGTTTCAATTTCATGAATGCGGCGCGATACCCGGCCAAGTGAAAGCGGCGTCAATCCCAGATCATGCACCAGCATGCGGGTGTAGCCTTCACTGCCAATCTTGAAATCCGTCCAAACCGTGGCCCGTCCATGGCTCACATGCGAGCCCGCCAAATCATCGTGGCCGAAATATTTTTTCAGAAACGCCGCGGTGGGTGTTTTCATGTCTTTGGACATGACTTCCGTGTGGATGGCCACCAGCCGCCTTCCCGGCAGTTCATCAATCCAGCCCAACGGAAGAAGTGATATGGCTTCCTGTTTGCTGCGCGTGTTTTGCGCCGTAACACTAATGCGGTAGAACTCGCCGTGCCGCTCATACTTGAAAAGTGCTGCTGCAAGTTCAGCACTATGGTGGCGCGCACCTTCCAGTGGCGGCTTCACCCCAAAGGCATCGCACAGCTTGGTGACATGGGCGAGTGGGTTTCCGCCGCCGGGAGGCAACGTGAATGCAAGGTGGGTAATGCGTGCAGGCGCCATGACCGCCAAACCGGGGCGCCCATGGATTTCGTCATTCAACACATGGCGAAGTTCGTGATCTTGCATTGTTTTATCCCTGTTTAAGGACTTATGGTGGGGCCCAGGAGAGGTCAATGCGGCGCAATAACTCCCATGGGGATTGACGCCGCCCGTTTTGGCGCTAGTTTTGCCCCGTTTTCTGAATTACGAGGCAATTTTGGCAGCGTTCATTGAATTGACACCACCTCCACCGGGTCGGAAAGCCTCCAGAACCGTGCGTCGCCAGCAATTGATTGACGCCACGATTAAGGTACTGGCTCGCAAGGGGTTTTCAGCCCTGACCGTTTCCGATGTTGCCAAGGCTGCCGGCCTGTCGGTTGGAATTATCAATTTTCACTTTGAGAGCAAGGAAAAACTTCTTTCGGCTTGTCTCTCCAGCCTGGCCGAAGAGTATTATCGCAATTGGAAGCGGGCGTTGGCGACCCCCAAGTCAACCGATGCCGAAAAGCTCCGCTTGATGATGCTGGGTGATATTGATGAGAGTGTTTTTACCAATGCGAAATTGGGTGCCTGGATCGCTTTTTGGGGCGAGGCGCAGGGGCGGCCCACCTATGTGGAAATCTGTTCGGCATTTGATAATGAGCGTTCCAATGCAATCATCAGCCTGTGCAAAAAGATTACTGCCGATGGCGGCTACAAGCATAATCCAAAAGTTGTGGCCCAGGCATTGGAGTCGATGAGTGATGGTTTGTGGCTGGGCGTTGCATCAGGTAACGCCTATTTGAAATCCGCCATATCAG
>JANMPF010000029.1:0-2711 GCA_031369725.1 Rhodobiaceae bacterium
AATTCAGGCTTCGAATCACTGTCTGGCGCCGAATGGCTGACCTTCGCCAGGCGCCTGTTCAAATCCGTAAACGGCCTGCCGCGCATGGATTATGATCCTGCCCTTCTCAATAATTTTGCTTCCGCTGATGACATTGCCGAGGGTCGCATTCCTGAACTCTGGGAACTCTTTGCCGCAACCAGCGAAGTCCCCACATCCATTTTGCGCGGGCAAAATTCCGATCTCCTGAGCGCCTCGACCGTGGCCGAGATGCAAGCCCGAAACCCCAGCCTTGATGCAACCACCATTGCCAACCGCGGCCACGCCCCATTCCTCGATGAACCCGAATCAATAGCCGCAATCCACCGCTGGCTCGCCCGCGTTGATGCCGCTTAACCCTTCACCCCTTGTTCGTCATCCCCACCCCCAAGACCGTCATTCCGGCGAACGCTCCCCAAGCCCGTCATTCCGGCGCATTTCCCCCCAAACCGTCATTCCGGCGAAAGCCGGAATCTCGTTCAGAATAGAACCTGCAGCCAGATTCCGGCTTGCGCCGGAATGACGAATATAGTGCGCCGGAATGACGGGCTTGGGGGTCGGAATGGCGCACCCCTACTTCTTGCCCGCCCGCTTCGCCGGTTTTGCCTTAACGGCGACGGTTTTTTTCGGCCTCACACTTTTCGGCGTAGGGCCTTTGACCGCAACAACTGGCACCTCAACCGGCTCCGGCTCCGCCGCAACCTTGACCTCGGCAGCGCCAAACCGCATGCGGGCACCGCCGCCTAAAAAACAGCCCGAGAAGAAGGCCAGCAAAATCCAAAACGCCAGTTCCATGAGATAGTGCTGCATGATCCGGTTTCCTGTTGCCGCCTAGGACGCAATGTCGCGGGCAATGCAGGTTTTCCACCCCACCCAAACACCCAAGCCAAGGGCTACCAGCATCAGCCACCAGTTGTGCTCAACGATAATCCACGAGCCGTCAAAATTAAAGAAATCCACCATCATGTTCCCCAGTTCTTAAATAAATTCAAGGCGTTGTGACAGCTGCAGGCGGCAGCGGTGCGACCACCCGGGTGGCATCGGTAAAGGCCCGAACCCCGTAGGTATCGGTTATGGCAGCAATCGCTGCATCAATGGCCGCATCGTTGGGCGCATCACCCCCCAGTTTCACGTCCCGCCCGTCAAATGTGGGTTTTGCCCAGTCAGCCCCGATTGCGGCAAGCTGGGCGGTAACCTCATCCTGGATTCCCTTGGTGAGCATTGGCGTATTCAGCCACGCCGCTGCAAGATAGGGCAAACCTGCCATAATTGGAGCCCAAAGTAACCATTTTCCCGGCTGCCACGTCCACATCTTGCTTTTCCCATGATCTTGCTTTTCCCATGTCAAAATACCAGCCGCAGTTCGATAAAACGGCAAATCGCGACTTGTCAGTCGCTTGTTAGCATCGAAGCCACGCCATTGCTATAAAAAGCAAGGCCCCGTATTGAACTCTTAATCAATCCTTAAGTGATTGATCTTGCTCGGCATAAATGAATTGTTAAGGGTTCCCCTAAAACTGTTGCCATTGCGCCACATGTGGCGAAAATCTGGTCAATTGATGGTCTTATGCGTTGACCTTAAGCCCCGGAAGAGTTGATAAGGTGTGTGTGTGCGAACGAGTCGTGCATCGCCTTCCCTACTCATTGCAGGGGATCGGGGGGCTACTCAACTCCAGAAGATTTGTAGGAGATTAAAACAATGAAGACAATGAAAGTAGCACTCCTCGCAACAGTTGCATTCGCTGCTGTTACGGTTGGCGCTCGCGCTGATGATACTGCTGCCCTCAAGGCAGAGCTCGAAGCACTGAATGCACGCGTTGCCCAGCTTGAAGCAGCTCCGTCTGTTCCAATCGGCTACTCGCTGCTCACCATCGCTGATGGTACGGCCTCACCAATCCCAGGCGTCGAGGTTCTGAACCGTGACGCTATGGAAGCTGGAACCAAGGCAACAGTTATTGGCATCTTGCCAACCGCTGACATGCCAGCTTCAACCACCATTGAGTGGGCGGGCCTTGTTCGTGCCGCCATCGTTTATACGAGTGCCGACAAGGACGTTAACCTCCGCTCTCGCGCTCAGCTCGTTGTCACGGGCAAGACCGATACCGCCGTTGGTGAAGTTGGTGCCACAATCAGCCTCCGCGCTAATGCTGATCCGTTCAACCATGGTGGAACGAATAACGTCTACGCCAACAAATATTGGGGCTGGTGGGCTATGACCCCTGAGCTGACGCTCGGTGGTGGTAGAAACGGTACCCTTTCCAACAATGCTTACACAACCGACGCAGTGGCAGAAACCTATTACACTGATAAGTCGCCGGCGTTTGCCCTTGATAGGGGTGATGCTACCCAGATGCGTTTGAGCTATGCCAGTGGTCCAATGTCGATGGCAATCGCTCTCGAAGATGGTTCAACAAATGTATCTACGGATGATTCGCTTGGCGTTGCTGCTGAAGTCAAGTATTCCGGTGACACGCTGTCAGCTGAAATCGCTGGCGGTTACTGGAGCAAGGATGACTTTGTTGCCGCTGGTGACGATGTCAACTGGGATATCAATGCTGGCGCCCAGTTTGCGCTTGGCGATATGCTGACTTGGAGCCTTGCTGGTGGTACTGCTAAGTACTGGAGTGGCGAAAAGTATTGGGACGTAAACACCACCTTGGCATTCAACCTCACAGATTCAGTTCATGCTGATA
>JANMPF010000047.1:0-11491 GCA_031369725.1 Rhodobiaceae bacterium
AAAAATCCACGTGAAGGCTACAACGAACGATGATGGGCTGCCCTATGCAAGTGAAATCAGGATCGGAGCAAAGATGAGGGGTCCAAAGCTCAAGAAGGAGAGGGCTGCAAAACGCATTAGCGACCCCTGATTAAACTACAGCCTGCTGTCTGACCACGGCGAGACACGTATATTCTTGCACAGATCCTTCCGTGCATTACCGACTATCCGCACCGCGGTCGTCGAAATGATCAAAAACCATTAATACGTGTCGGGGACGGCTTGGTGGGTGAGGCATCGGTGCTCTGGTGCCCTTATGCTCCGGCCGAAATCAAAAAAAAAGCCCGCGCAACACGATGAATAACAAAGGAAATTCAATATGTTAGATAGAACGTGGTGGCGGACGCAGTCTCATGCGAACTCGTCTCAGTCCGCCAATTCCCTGCTATCACGGAAAAAAGCAGGGAATTTTCGCAATTTTGGCCGGTTAAGCGCGAAAACGACAGCTATTCAGCGAGCAATGTCCTTGGGTTAGAGAAAATTTCCCAATCACCGTAACAGGGAATTTTTTCCGGGCGAACAGGGAATTGTTTGACCGGATCAGCGAATGTCTTTGCCCATTGCAGGGAAACTACGACTAGCCTGATTTGGCTCCATACGTTTGGCGAGGCGGGTCCTTCTAAGTTGCCAAAAACGCCAAACCAGATAGTGGATTTGGCCGGGAGAACCCGCCATATCTTGATTTTCCGCAATCTTTACCTATCTGATGCCCATTCCTTCAGACGCACTGGCTGGCCAGGACGGTTGGACCATAACAAAAACCGGGCAGGGAGAGTGAGGAGACGAACAAGAATATGGAGGGCGCTTAAGGTCCATTATGCAAATGTTGTCTCTTATGGATAGAGAAAGCGACCGAACGCTCAAGCTCTGGGACGGCCGCACGACGATGCGCACGCTCGCCGACGGTTTGGCCAAGTTGAATGAGCTGGGGAGTCTTGCTCACGATGGCCAAGCCGAGATCAGGACGATGCCCATGCTTCTCCCCAACGGAGAGCGTTCAGCGGTCGTTGCGGTGATGGGAGCACAACGCAAGTCCGGATGGGGAATCGCGATGCCATCCGCGGCCCATTTCGATGCGACGGAGACACGCGGCTTGCGGCAGAGATATGAAATATCCAGACTCAACGGCGCTATCGTCGACGCTGACGGTAACGTGGAATTGCCCGATGGCACTTATGTTCACAATGTCGAACTACATCCTACTAGGCTGACGTACCAACTGACGGCCGTTCAGCACCAGATTCTCCGCCACGCGATCTGCTTTTTGAAGGCCGAGGATCGCTGCTACCAGTACATGGACGAGAGTGTTCTACCTGGGTACCGAGCACTTAACTATCACGCTATCGCCGAGCTCGGAAACGAGACCCATTCTAGCCTCAAAGCGATTGAGCGATACGTGATCGAAAATATGCCAACCGTGTCTCGGCAAACCATCGCCGCTGCGCTTGCAAATGCGGGCCTGCGCCGTCCGCGATCGGGCCCGCGCGCCGCCTGATTAGGGACATTCGTACTTGCCATATTCGCGCCACAATCGAGCTAGCGAACGAGTTCTCGACTTCGCGAAAAATGCGATGATATGACAGCTCAAAGCAACTCTGGAGCTCGTTCATGTCTAGAAGTCAAAGTTGTCTGGCGCAAAGGTCTAGTTCATCTTCAAGTGACGGCCACCGTTTCAAATTCCCAGCGGACATCTCGCGAATACTATTAGCGGATCTTGATTCGTCAGATCGATGTTCGTCGGTAAACACCGCGACATATCGCGTTTGCGGTCTCCCGCACATCAATACGAAAGGTCGCACAAAATGATTAAACGCAGATGCAACCCCAGGTTTCCAACAAAATTTGGCGTCGCAACGCACAAATCGAGGCCACAAATCGAATGGCTCGATGTAAGCACACTTGTGCCGGCCGCGTGCAATGCGCACACGCATTCGCAAAAGCAGATTCGGCAGATTGCCGAATCGATCCGACATTTTGGCTTCAACAATCCAGTGATCGTTGACGATCGAAACCGCCTTGTCGCAGGTCACGGCCGGACGAAAGCGGCAGAATTTCTCGGAATGAGGGAAGTGCCGGCCGTACGGGTGTCACATCTCAACGAAACGGCCATTCGCGCGTACTTGCTGGCCGATAACAAGCTGGCCGAAAAAGCTGGATGGGACCGCGAACTTTTGGCGATTGAACTAAGCGAACTGGCCCTGTTGTTGCCGCAGGTTGACCTTGATCTGAACATTACCGGATTCGAGCCTAGCGAGCTTGACACCATTCTTACGGATTTCGGACCAGATCGGCCCGATCCGGCGGACGAAATACCTACGCGAGACAAGGCCGCCGTTGCGCGGACAGGTGATCTTTTCATCCTTGGTCGGCATCGGCTCTTCGTCGGCGATGCCCGAGCACATAATTCATACGTGAAGCTGATGGGCACCGAAGTCGCGACAATGGCGATTCTCGATGTTCCGTATAACGTCAAAATTTTCGGCCATGTTGGTGGCCGCGGACGCATCAAACATCGCGAGTTCATTGTTGCATCTGGCGAATTGAACAAGGAGCAGTTCGTCGAATTTTTGAAGCAGGGTCTAAGGCTATGCGCAATGTTCTCAGCCGACGGCGCCATCCATTTCGTTTTCATGGATTGGCGCCACATGCGCGAATTACTCGACGCCGGTGAAGCCGTCTACACCGAACTAAAGAACCTTTGCGTTTGGACCAAAAACATCCCCGGTCAGGGATCGTTTTATAGATCCCAACACGAATTGGTCTTCGTCTTCAAGCATGGCACTGCCCCGCACGTGAACACCTTCGAATTGGGTCAATACGGTCGTACAAGATCGAACGTCTGGCCCTATGCCGGGGTCAACAGTTTTCGTGCGGGCCGGCTCGAAGAATTGAGCACGCATCCCACGGTGAAACCTGTGGCACTCGTTGTCGATGCCATGCGCGATTGTTCCAGACGCGGAGACGTTGTCCTCGATGCCTTTGCGGGATCCGGCACGACCATTATTGCCGCCGAACAGATTGGACGTCGTGCTTACTGTATGGAGATCGATCCTCTTTATGTCGACGTCTGCATTCGTCGATGGCAGGGTTACACAAAGCGGGACGCGATTCTGGAAGGTACAGGGCAGACATTTGAAGAGCTGGCGTTTTCGCGGTCCAACGTTGATGGACCGGCTGCCTCCGCACCCGCGCATATTGCGAAGCCGTCGGGGGATGTGCGTAACGCCAACTCGCAGCCAAGCGACGCCGCCAAGGGAAAGGCATTCTTCCGACAGGGCAAAACGCCACTGAGCTCCAAGCGCACCAGCACACGCGGCAAAGCGCGGTCACCTAAATGAGTCGCAAGCCTAAAAAGACAAAGACCATGAAGCGTGCCCCTAAGACGCCTGCGCCAACGCGGCCCGAAGCTGAGGAAGTCGGCTATGGTAAGCCGCCCAAGCGAACCCAGTTCCAACCGGGTCAGAGCGGCAACCCAAAGGGCCGTCCGAAAGGCGTGCGCAATCTTGCCACCAATGTGCTGACGGTGCTCGGACGCAAGATCCCGGTCCTAGAGCATGGGCGGCGAAAATTCGTGTCAGCGGCGGAAGCCATTCTGCACCGCTATCTCGAGCTGGCCATCAAGGGCGACGTGAAGGCGGGCGCCTTCTTGCTGAGCCTGCTCGAACGTTTCCAGCCCGCGGAGGCTGAAGAAACCGTGGCCGAGTTGTCAGATCAGGATAAGGCGATCGTGGCCAATCTGTTCAATCAGATTGGGAAGAAGACCGAGGAGTGAACTGCTCTTGATGATCGAGGAGAGCAACATGGACACCAGCATGCTGACGGTGAACCAGTTCCAGGAAATCATGCGCCGTCACCTTCCGAGCTTCATCCAGAAATGCTTCTACTCGCTCGCGCCCAGCGCTTCCTATTTGTCGAACTGGCATATCGAGGCTCTCGCCTATCATCTCGAACTCGTCCGCATCGGCAAAATTAGGCGATTGATCGTCAATATGCCGCCCCGATCACTTAAATCCATCATCTGTTCTGTGGCCTTTCCGGCATATCTACTCGGTCACGATCCGACGAAGCGGGTGATTTGCGTAAGCTACGGATCTGAGCTCGCCACCAAACATGCGAACGACTGCCGGGCGATCTTAGCGGCGGACTGGTTCAGACGCACTTTCCCCGCCACGCGCGTCTCGCGAACTAAGAATACCGAGTTTGAGGTTCTCACGACCCGCAACGGCTATCGGCTCGCGACGTCGATTGATGGAACACTGACGGGACGGGGCGGCGACATCATCATCATCGACGACCCTCTCAAGCCCAGCGATGCTCTGTCCGATAGCAAACGTGAGCGGGTGAACGATTGGTACAACAACACTTTGCTGTCGCGCCTCGACGACAAGCAGCGCGGCACCATTCTGGTCGTCATGCAACGGTTGCACACGAACGACCTGGCGGGCACCTTGCTGCGGGCCTCCGACGAATGGACGTTGCTAAAATTTCCGGCCATCGCCGAAGAGGATGCGACGATCAAAATTGGTGAAGACCGCTGTCACGTCCGCCGTGTCGGTGAGTTGCTGCACGCCGAACGGGAACCGGACTGGTTGCTTGAGGAACAACGCCAACATATGGGATCGGATATCTTCCAGGCACAATTTCAGCAGGAGCCTGTCCCTCCCGGCGGGAATCTGGTTAAGCGGGTTTGGGTGCGACCCTATGATCAGTTGCCGGTTTGCACTTGGGCAACCCCCATCATTCAGTCTTGGGATACGGCATCGAAAGACGGCGGGCAGAACGATTGGTCGGTTTGCACCACTTGGCTCTTTCACGAGCGGAAGTACTACCTAATCGACGTCTTTCGCAATCGGGTAAATTATCCCACCCTCAAGGCCATGGCCATCGAGCACGCCCGCCTTCACAAGCCGATGAAGATCCTCATCGAAGATACCGGCGTAGGTACGGGTCTGATCGCGGAACTCCAAAGCCTCGGATTGCCCGCGATCGCCGTGAAGCCTGAGGGCAACAAGCTCGCCCGCATGTCGATTCAGTCGGCGAAATTTGAGGCCGGGCAGGTCTTATTTCCGAGGGCAGCTCCGTGGCTCGCGGTGCTCGAGGCTGAACTATTCTCCTTCCCAGCAAGTCGCCATGACGACCAAGTCGACTCGATTAGTCAAGCCCTCACTCACATCACGGGCGGATACGATGCGACGTTGAGCTGGGTCGGATAGATCAACCCGGTAGTCTCGAGTTTCAGAGAGGCGACTTTAGCCGAAATCCACCCGCTCTAATCACGATCTTGCAGGCTCAATCACCTGCGCCATGGGCAGATGTGCGATTTGGGGCTTTGGTGTTTCGGGTTCAATTTGGGATGGCAATGGATGGAACCGATTTCCTATGCTCGCCATCGCTTTCCTACAGACATCATTCGTCAGGAGGTGTGGCGGTACTTTCGGCTTACCCTAGCCAGAGTCTATGAATTGCTCAAACTGTTGCCTAGGAGATCAATAGAGCCCATGAACCCTAGCCAGACCCTTGAGGAACGGCACACCTTTTTCCAGAACTTCCTGGCGGTTGCGCGCAA
Organism: Rhodobiaceae bacterium; assembly: GCA_031369725.1. Taxonomy (GTDB): domain Bacteria; phylum Pseudomonadota; class Alphaproteobacteria; order Rhizobiales; family Aestuariivirgaceae; genus Aestuariivirga. Next base: position 5,606 of record JANMPF010000047.1, read on the forward strand.
CCGGCCGCCAAACGGAAAGCGCAGCCGCGATTTCAGGTGGCAGGGTTACGAAGCTCTCAACAACGAGACGTCCTTTGAATTTAATCTCGGCAAGGGTGCGGAAAATATCGTCCCAGTCAATAGTTCCGGTCCCGGGAACACCGCGATCGCTTTCCGAAAGATGCACATAGACGCACCGGTCACCCGTTGCGCGGAAACCAGCACCAATGCCTTTTTCCTCAATGTTCATGTGATAGGTGTCGAGGTGGATGGTCACATTGGGCACGTCAAGAAGTTCGAGAAATTTCAGCGACTGGCCACTGGTGTTGAGGAGATGTGTTTCGTAACGATTGCAGGGCTCGATACCCAGCGTAATTCCGAGTTTGCGCGCATGACGAGCGGCTGGCCTCAGGGCTTTTGCCATATTTTCATATTCACCCTTTGATGGCGGCTTGCCGGAACGAAAGCCCAGGGCTGAATAGGTCACACCACCGAGATAGGAGGTCCCCACTTCATGGGCCTTGTCGAGGGCCTTGATGAGAAAGGCTTCGGCTTTCTCTGGGTAAAGCTGTGCCATCTTGTCTTCCGGCAAGCAAAGTGATGCGGTTGGTTCGATGCCATATTTTTGGAACAGTTTGCGCGAATGGAGCGCGTCAATTTTTTCCGGCTCCAACAACGGGAATTCGATAATCTCAAGCCCGTGCTCGGCCGCCTCCGGAACGGCCAGTTCGGCTGCCTCACGGGTCCATGCCGCGGCCCACAGGCTCGCATGCATGCCAATTCGAACTTCTTTCTTGCTCATATTTTTCTCTCGCGTCTAATGGGCACCAACAATAAATCCGACAACTTCACGCATCTGGGTTTTCTTGGTCACAAGGTCGGCCTCGATGCGGCCCTGGCGCAAAACCACAATGCGGTCGGTGACTTTCATAACGTCATTGAGGCGGTGGCTGATCAGAATGACGGCAATGCCTTCCTCGCGCATCTGGCGGATGAGCGCCAGCACGCTTTCAACTTCGCGCACAGCAAGGGCCGCAGTCGGCTCATCCATAATGACAAGCTTGGGATTGAATGTGAGGGCCCTTGCAATAGCAATTGTTTGCTGCTGGCCGCCGGAGAACATGCCGACGGGACGATGTATCGAAGGTATGCGCGCACCAAGACGCTCAATCATCTGAAGGGCGTCCCTGTCCATCCGTGCCTTGTCGACAAACCCCGGCAAGAACCCCAGGCCCCACTTTACGGGTTCGCGACCGAGGAAAATGTTGGCCGGCACATCCTGCTGTTTGGCGAGCGCCAAATCCTGATAGATCATCTCAATGCCACGTTGCCGACGTTCGCCCGGGGTGATGCCATTGAGCGGTTCGCCAGACAGCCTTACCTCGCCCTCGTCTATGGCGTAGATTCCTGTTATGATTTTCATCAGGGTGGATTTGCCTGCGCCGTTGTCGCCGACGAGGCCGGTTACTGTACCTGCTTCAATGGACAGGTCCACACCATTCAGAACTTGCACCGCGCCAAAACTCTTGGTCACACCATTGATCTGGAGAAGACTCATGCTTTCTTCTCCTTTTCGGTTTGCAGCTGATCGATATAGACGGCGAGAATGAGCACAGCACCAATAGCAATCTGCTGGTAGTAGGATTGCACTGCCAGCAGGTTAAGTCCGTTTTGCAACACACCCATGATCAACGCTCCGACCACCGCACCGAGAATGGATCCCTTGCCGCCAAACAGGCTGGTGCCGCCGATAATGGCCGCCGTGATGGCAGTGAGTTCATAAGTATATCCAGCAGTAGGATCGCCGGCATTGACACGCGCCATGAAAATCAATCCAGCGAGACCCGCCATCAGCCCGGAAATCGTATAAAGCCTGCGGCGCAAGCCTTCCACAGCGATGCCCGTCGCACGTGCGGCCGATTCATTGTCGCCGATGGCGAGTGTGTGGCGTCCAAAGCGCGTGTAGGCAAGGAGATAGTGGGACAGGACAGCGACCAAAATGAGGATAATGACGGGAGAAGGAATGCCTAGTGGGCGGCCCTGGCCCAGATAAACGACGCGGGCGGGCAATCCGTAGATGGCGCCGCCGTTGGGCGCAATAATCAGTCCAATGCCGCGGGCGATGCCAAGCATGCCGAGGGTCACAATGAATGCCGGAATGCGCAGCCGCGTAATGAATTGGCCATTAACGTATCCGGCAAATGCCCCTGCGCCCAATGCACCAATGATTGCAAACGGCCATGGCCACTCCAGCTCGACGCAAAAATAGGCGCCGACAACTCCAGACACGCCAAGAATGGATCCGATCGAAAGATCAAGCCCCCCGGAGCTCAGGATCAGCGTGGTGCCTATGGCAAGCACACCGATGGTTGACGTAGCCAGCAGGATATTGAGGAAATTGCTGACCGACAGAAAATAGGGCGAAAGAATTGTCATCGCCGTGCCCAGCACCAACAGCACGATGATGGATTCGAGGCGGACATGAAGCTTGCCATCGAAGAAAAACTGCAGTTGCCGCCAACTGAAGCCGTGCATCGCTATTTCCGTAGTTTGCATTCTGAATTCCCAAAAAAGACCCGCACGCCAAAGGGGAGCACTCCGCGTGCGGGTGTCTGTGCGTGAGGACTACTTGACGAACTCGAGCATGGGTTCGGTTCCCGCGTCAAGCACAGCCTTGGTCAGAACCAGCGTAGGCACATAGATCACGTTGTCGACCTTGCCGCCCTCGGCCACCTTCTTCACGTTCTCGACCGCCTGCTTGCCAACCAGATAGGGCAACTGGGCTACCGAGGCTGTGAGGCGACCGGCCTTGATCGACTTCACCGCGTCCGAGTTGCCGTCGACGCCGACAATGACGACCTTGTCACCCTTGTTGGCCGCAAACACGGTCTCGACGGCGCCCAGCGCCATGCCGTCATTGGCCGCGAATATCGCCACCAGATCGGGATGCTTGGTCAGAATGTCGTTGGTGATGTTGGCCGCCTTGCCGCGATCCCAGTCACCCGGCAGCGAGGCGACGACTTCGAGACCGGGCGCCATTTTCTTCAGCTCGTTGGCAAACCCATCGGCACGATGCTTGCCGGTGATGTTGCCCGACAGACCTTCGATGACCAGAACAGGGCCCTTGGCATCCTTGCCGAGCTTGCTGACCACATAGTCGGCACCCTGGGCACCAGCGGCCTCGTTATCGGAGCCGATATGAAAGGCGATATCGACACCGGCTTTCTTGGTGATCTCGGGATCGAGATTGTTGTCGAGATCGACCACCGGGATTTTCATCTCGTTGGCCTTTTTGAGGCACGGCAGCAGTATATTGGAGTTGATGGCGGCCGTGATCATCACTGCGGGCTTGCGCTCGAGCATGGTGTTGCAGGTGTTGAGCTGCGGCTCGGCGGCCTGGTCGCTCTCGACAGCCTGCAGATAATACTCGACGCCCGCGGCGCCGGCTCCGGCCTTTACGCCCTGCTCCATGGCACCCCAGAACGGGTTGGCAAGCGTCTTCATCAGCACGCCGTAGAGCGGTTTGTCGGCGGCACTGGCGGCTGTGCTTGCAAAGGCAATAACAGATGCCAACAGGGCTAATTTAAGTTTCGTCATTGGATCCTCCATGTTTTTTAATGACTTCTTTGCGGCCCGATTGATCCCAGGCTTCTGTTTTTTCGGAACATTGTGCTCCGTATCCGGTTCTACACGCCCTCCCCGAGCGGCCTCGCAATTGAGCCGCGAAATTCAAGGCTGCAGGGAATTTGAATTGCCGAAGGCACGTGATCGGGGAACTCGATGCGGTGCAGAAGCTGCTTCCAGGCCGCTGCCGCCATTTCCTCAACCGGCTGGATAACCGTTGCTACCGGCGGATGCATGACCTGCATCCATTCAAAATCATCAAAGCCAGCAAGGGAGATATCATCAGGAATGTGCAGGCCCAGCTTTTCCACTTCGCGCAGCACAGCCAGCGTTGCTTGAATAAATAAAGCAAAGACGGCTTGTGGCGGAGTTCCTTGCTCAAATCTTTTCGCCACCACTGCCGTTGCATGCGCGAGATCGGGGCCACAGAAAAGAATCTCGGTTTCCATTGGTTCGTCCATGGACCCCGCGGCAGAGCAAGCGCCTCCGATGCGTTCTTGCATGTTGGGAAGATCAGGCAAAGACGCAGCCACGAGAAGTTTGCGGTGCCCTTTTCCATAAAAATGGCGCACCATCTTGGCGCAGGCTTCCGCGTTATCGACGCCGACACCATCAAAGGGTGAGGTTGGTGAAACGCGGTCAACAATAACGAACGGTGTGCCTTCGGATCGAAGCAAAGTCTGATCCGTCTGGTTGGCAGAACTTGGAATGAGGATGATCCCGGCAACACGCCAATCCAGCAGCGCTTCGATTTGGCGGTGTTCCATGGTTTCTGTCTCGGAACTGCTGACAGCCACCAGGCGATAACCGCTTCCTTCTGCGAGCTGTTCGATCGCCGCAACAAGCGTTCCAAAAAACGCGTTCTTGAAATCGGGAATGATAAGCCCAACGAGCGACCTACGGTTGCGCCGGAGATTGGCCGCGAGCGGGTCGCTCCGGAAGCCCAGGTCCCGAACAGCCACCATGACCCGATTGGCGTTATCAGCTCCAACGGTGGTAACGCCGCGCAAGACCTTTGAAACAGTCGCTGGTGATACGCGAGCGTTTCTGGCGACATCGTAAATCGTTGGCCGCGCTACATCGCGTCGCTGGTGCGCTGTGCTGTTCCGCACATTCGTTCTCCCTGTTGATCTGCAGCGTAAACCGATTTATTACTCATTGTAAATCGATTTATCGACTAAAAACAAACTTTGCCAAATATGCCGATCACCTTCCGCTTTACCGGCAATCCGGCATCTATGCCCGCGAAGGCGTGGAGCTGGAACGCTCGACACTGGCCGATTGGGCGGGCCGCTCGGCGGCGCCAAAAGCAACAAGCGCATGGGTTGAGGCTAACACGTACTAATAGATGAGGATCAGGAGTGGTTTACCTCTAATCCCGTGGCAAGGTAGTTGCCGCTTCAGTGCGCGCTACCCTTGTAGCCCTCTGGCAAGATAGTTGGCGCTCCTGACTAGGATGACATTAGTCGATTTAAGCTACGCCGCAGAAGTTTTAAACCCCCATAGGGCAAACACCCCGCCGAACGCTCGAACTAAGCTCGAGCAGCACAAATCGTTGTTTGATAAAGTGAATATTGAAGACTGCAGCTATACTGAAAAAGTGTGTTTCGCGGCGTGAGTTCCAAAGCCGCAAAATTTGCCTATCTTAGTCATCTCAAATGGCGCGACTTCGAATTCGCACAATACCTCCCTGCGCAGGTCGGAAATTTCGAGCGGGCTGGTGAGGTTTTGCACTCATTGGCTGGTTAATTAGTCGCGGGGCCTGCCCTCTAATCCTGCCATTTCATTGGCGTCCGCATTGGGGATGTGCATTTCGAACATCTCCGTCACCGTGGTGTAATCATAATAGCCAAGGCGGGCGAGCGGTCTGATCTTTATGATGTCGAGCTTGCCACTCGGCAGCACGAAGTCGTTGTCGATATGAACGCGCACCACTTCACCAAACACCACATCAGCATCGGACGCTTTTGTTGTGCCACGAAAGCGCAGCGTGTTGAGGTATTTACATTCAAAATGGCAAGGACTTTCAGCAACGCGCGGCCCCGGAGCCTCGATGCAAGCAGCTTTCGTAACTCCTGCCATTTCAAATTCATCAACGCCGTAAGGCACAGGCTGCGCGGAAATATTGATAGCCTCGCGCAAATCATAAGTTGCCATATTCCAAACGAAATAACCAGTTTCTTCAGCGTTCATCACCGTGTCCTTCTTGCGACCATCGATATGCTGGTCGGCTGAAAACATGACAATTGGCGGATCATAAGTGATGTTCTGCCATTGGCTGAA
>JANMPF010000083.1:0-5249 GCA_031369725.1 Rhodobiaceae bacterium
TGCCAACAAAGTGCAAATTCCCGATGGCGAAATAGAAAAGCTCAAGCGGCTGGTTCGCGCCGCCAATGAGGACTGACTTCGCAAATCGCAAGTTTTGTCCCGGCAGCAAATGTAAAAACTTCTCCAGCCTCAAGTAAAATGCTGTCGCCATCCATGATGTGAACGAGGTGTTGGGCATTCGCTGATCCGACAAGATAGGGATCAGCGCATTGGTGAACCCGCAGCGTGCCATGGCCGTACTCCCGGCGCACCATGAGATTGAAGTCCCTGACGGGTCCGTGGGCGAGCAAACCCGTAACCGCCACATCGCCGGCAAATGAAAAGGGCTCAAGCGGTGCCAAATGAAACGGGCCCTTGTCGCCCACCTTTAAAGTCATGTCCATGCCGTCAAGCACCATTATGTGCCTGTCATAGCCCGGAAATATCGAAAACGGACCGTCAGCGTTCACCGTGGCGATGCTGACACGCCAGTCGAAATCGCTTGTCCCCGGCGGACTCGCATGGATTTCCGTTGTCGTGCCGCCCCCGTTTTTCCACGCCATCACCCGGTAGTCAGATTGCCTGATAACGCGCATCAGTGATTGTGCCTGGCACAGCCGATGGGTTCTGCGTGGGCGATCACCCGCCGAATGGTGGGGAACTTGTCCTGCAGGCCATTTTCGATGTGATCAATCACTGTATGCACATCATCAATGGTTTCTTCTGGCGCAAACCGGCAATGATAGTGGATAAACAATCCCTGATCGGTTTGCCGAATGCGAATGCTGTGAACATCACTCAGGCGGCGTTGCCTTTTTGCGAGTGCTAACAGTAATGCCGTAATGTCCTTGCTCGCTTTGGCCGAGGCATTGGCACCCGACAACAGTCTTTCCGGCTGTGGTTCAATGTGGCTTTCAACTTCAACATCGCTGCCAAGCTCCAGACGGATGGCGTCCTCAAGATCCGTGGCGTGGTCATGCGCCTCAGCCAGCGTCATGAGCCCATCGACTTCCAGGTCAAAGCTCACGGCCAACTTGCCCTTGATGTCTTGAACGGTGAGGTGATGAATGGCCAGATCGCGCCGCGAGGCAATCAGCATGACGCGCTGGAAAACGGTTTCATCATCAAGGGCTACCGGATTGGCGGCAATTGTCACATCTGCCGTTGGAAACTTCGCAACGATGCCGTCGGTCAGCGTGTCTTTCAGTTTCATGATGTCATCAACCGGCATGGTGCGGCGCACTTCAACAGTCACGCTGGTAAAAAGAGTGGGGCCTGAGGGGCGCAAGCGCAAGGTTTTGAGTTGCAGGACACCGCTCGTGTTTTCCACCAGCGAACGAATGTCGGCAGTTGCCCCGGCAGGCGCTGTATCCAGCAGCGTTGCCAGCGTTCGCTTGCCCAAACGCCACCCCGCCAAGGCAACAAAGAATGAAACAACGAGCGCTGCGGCGGCATCGGCTACAGGATAGCCCAGCCAAACCGCTGCCAAACCCAAAAGCACAACGCATGAACTCCACATGTCGGAACTGAAATGTAGCGCATCCGCCTCCAGGGCCTCGCTGGAGGTTTTCTCGGCCACCCGCGTCAATTCCCGTGAGCGGCCAAAATCGATCACAACCGATGCCGCAATGATCGCCACCGACCACCAGGTGACATCCACTTCATGCTGTTCGCCAATCAGCCGCTTGATTGCTTCATAAACGATCCAGCCCGTTGTTAAAAACAGCAGCCCTGTTTCAATGAGTGCCGCGACACTCTCGGCTTTTGCATGGCCATAGTGGTGTTCTTCATCCGGCGGTTGGTCGCTCCACCGTACGGCAAACCAGGTAACTCCCGTTGCCCCCAGATCAATGATGCTGTGAATGGCTTCCGACAAAATGCCGAGCGAACCGGTGAACACGCCGGCTGCAAGTTTACCAATAACCATGGCAAGGCTGGCAAAAAAGGAAAGCGCAACGACCTGTTGTTTTTCAGATGCAGACATGCCCCCTGCTTACCCCACTTCGGAGGCGGTTTCCCCACAAATATTAGCCATATGAACCGCGCATAGCAGCGCTTCCCATTATCCGCCTTGAGCAAACCTGTCGCCTCGTGTCAGTTGCAGCTTCAGGACATATCCATGACAGTCGAATCGATTTCCACAACATTTGCAACCGGCCGCAGGGCAGGCGCTCTCACTTTTAGCGCCATTTTCGCCCTCGAATCCCTGGTGCGTTCGTTGAACTCCACCGTCATTTCGTTGCAGGCTTATGATCTTTTGGGAAGCAGCCAGAAGGTCAGTGAATTATCAACTGTCGTTTCGCTTTCGGTATTGGTGACGACCCTCATGTTTCCTGTCTTGCTCGGCCGCTTGCGCAGGCGCTGGACGTATACAATAGGCATTGCCGGCATGGTTGCAGCCAGCCTGCTTTTGGCCAGCTACACGGTCATGGGTCAGGCAAGCGGCATGTACTTCCGCAATTGCGGTGCGGCCGTTATGAACATTACGCTGTCTCTTTATATCATGGACCACATCAAGCGCACCGACTTGTCGCGCGCTGAACCCATACGTTTGAGCCTCTCAACCTTTTCGTGGATGATTGGGCCCGCCAGCGGCGTTTGGCTTTACACCCATTACGGTTCATGGGGCCCACAGCTTGCCAGCATCGCAGCCGCCTCGGCATTGTTCCTGCTATTTTGGTATTTGCGCCTGTCAGATCGCGTAACCATGACCTCAGGCACCTTGCAACCCTTTAATCCGCTTGCCAATGTGGAGCGCTTCTTGCGCCAGCCACGCCTGCGCCTGGCATGGATGATTGCCTTTGGCCGGTCATGTTTCTGGTCAACTTTCTTCATCTATGGTCCGTTGCTCATGGTGGAAGGTGGCGTTGGCAAACAAATCAGTGGGCTGATGATATCGGCCAGCCAGGGTTTGCTGCTCTGCGCCTATCTGTTTGGCCGCCTGGCGCACCGCCATGGCGTGCGCCCCGTCATTGGCTTGTGTTTTGCGGCGATGGCTGTTTCTGCAGTGGGGGCCGGGTTGGCAGGCAAGTCCATGCCCTATGTTGCCATGGTTTTCATGCTGGTTGCAGCCCTTGCCGCAACCGGGCTGGATGGCGTTGGCGGCATTCCGTTCCTGCGTGCAGTCAGGCCCCATGAGCGTCAGCGCATGGCACCAGTTTACCGAACCTACATCGACTTCTCGGATCTCATTCCGGCAATTATTTTTGCCGTGGCACTCTCCTATTTTGAAATCGGCAGTGTATTTGTGATTTTGGGTGTTGGATTGTCGGTTGTGGGAGCCATAGCATTTCGCTATCTCCCGAGGTCGTTATAAACAGGGAAGGCAAATACAATGGCCAAGTTACAGCTCGCGATAGCCGACAAGAACTACTCATCCTGGTCACTTCGCCCCTATATGGCGCTGGCTATGGCAGGCATTCCCTTCGAGGAAAAACTGATTTACTTCGGCGAGCCGCGTTTTGGCAAGGAAATCAGGAAAATTTCACCCGCCGGCAAAGTGCCAACTTTGGTTCATGGCAAACTTACCATTTGGGAGTCTCTTGCAATTCTTGAATATCTCGCTGAAACATTTCCCGCCAAAAACCTGTGGCCCAAGTCGAAGGCGGCAAGGGCCATGGCACGCTCAATATCCAGCGAAATGCACAGCGGCTTTTCGGCTTTGCGCAATGCGTGCCCGATGAATTTGCGGCGGCCACCAAAACCCATTGCCATGACCGATGCCGTCTTGGCAGATGTGGCCCGCATCGAGGCAATCTGGCGCGACTGTCGTAAAACCTATGGCAAGGGCGGTAAATTCCTGTTCGGCAAATTCTGCAATGCCGATGCCATGTTCGCCCCCGTTGTCACACGACTTCATACATTTGCCATTCCGGTTGCCAGGCAAACCCGCACCTATATGGACGCGGTGATGGCAACCCCGGCATTCCAGACATGGAAAGCCGCAGCATTGCAGGAAAGTTCGGTCGTGCCGGAAGATGAGGTGGATTGAACACGCCATTTCAATCCGACATTCCGGTGCACCCCTCCAACCGTCATTCCGGCGAAAGCCGGAATCTTTTCCAGGATAAATTGCCGCCAGATTCCGGCTTTCGCCGGAATGACGAATTTGATGTTGAGATTTACAGTTGTCTAAGTAAGTCAGGCTAAACTGACCTTTTGCTGGGCCTGGCGCACCAGCTTGCCCGCCAGTTCGAGCTCAAGAAGAATGCCTAAAACGGCGGAAGCAGGAAACTTGCTTTCGCGAATGACATCATCCACATCGATTGGAGAGTGAGAAAGCAGCGCATAAACCTTTTGCCGGTGCGATGCGTTAACTTCAAACATCTCAACACCTGCCCCATCATCTTCCTTGAAAGTCTTTGGCACGCCAACATATTCAGTTTGAAGGGCTTCAATCACGTCAGAAGCCCTGGTCAGCAGTGTTGCCCCGTCGCGAATGAGTTTGTTGGTGCCTTCCGCGCGGGGATCAAGCGGTGAGCCGGGAACGGCAAATACCTCGCGTCCCTGTTCGCCAGCCAGCCTCGCGGTAATCAGCGAGCCAGAGCGAAGTGCCGCCTCAACCACGACAATGGCGCGTGACATGCCCGAGATGATGCGGTTGCGACGGGGAAAATGTTCTGCCCTTGGCACTGCCCCCGGCAGCATTTCAGTAACAAGCAGGCCATTCCTTGCAATAAGGTTTTGCAATTCAACATTTTCGGGTGGGTAAACATTGTCAATCCCGCCTGCTATAACCGCAACGGTGCGCCCATTGGGCGTTGCCTCATGGGCTGCTGTGTCAATGCCGCGCGCCAGGCCCGACACGACAAGAAAACCTTCTTCGCTAAGTTCCGCTGCCAGTTGCCGGGCAAATTTCAGCCCCCCCGCCGAGGCGTTGCGGGCCCCCACAATCGCCACCGGTTGCAGTTCCGAAAGGGCAAGATTGCCTTTCACACAAAGCAGTGGCGGCGCATTGGCGATGTGATAGAGCAGGGGTGGATAACCCGCTTCCCCCGCCACCACAAATGATGCACCCAGTTCAAATGCCCGCTCAAGATCAGCTTCGGCTGCCTCACTGGAGTAAATGCGTAGAGGTCGCGATAGGCCGCCTTTGGTCGAAAGCACCGGCAGCGCTTCAATCGCATCGGCAGCACTGCCATATCTGGCAATGAGTTGCCTGAATGTGGCGGGGCCCACATTTTCACTTTGACTAAGTCTGATCCAGTCGCGCCGTTGTTTGTGGTCGAGCAACTGCACTTGGGATCAGCCCTTTTTGCCAAGGTCAATGC
>JANMPF010000107.1:0-1726 GCA_031369725.1 Rhodobiaceae bacterium
TCCGCGGTGCTACGCGATCCCACGACGATAAGAATGTTGTTCATGGGTCAGGTTTGTATGCGGGGATGGGCGAAAGGTCAAGAGGGCCTACTAGACCAGCCTCAGCTCTGACATTTTGACGGCAAGTTCAGGTGCAAATAGCGGCGCTATTTCCTGCTCCGCCTCAACTTCCAAAATTTCGCCATAACCTTCGGTGCCAGGACGGCGATGAACATGGGTCACCAGCTTGTTGGCATCAATCACCCAAACTTCCCGAATACCATATCCAGCATAGAGATGAATTTTCCGATGCAGATCATAGTTCAGGCTCGTGTCGGCCACCTCGACAGCAAACAGAACTGTTTTTGGGGAGAGATTTAACAGACCGTCAGATTCAAGGTAAAATACAAAATCCGGTTCATGGAAAGTATCGCTGTTGACGCGCAAAGTGGTTTCGGAGATGAGTCGCACGCCTTGTCGGCAGCGTTTAACCCAATGATGAAGCAAAGCGCCCTTGACCAATTCATGCCGATTCCCTTTTGGCGACATCGGAACAACTTCCCCCCCAATTAGTTCGAAACGATCATCCTCCAGCAAAATTCCTGCCTCCACCATGGCTTCGATTTCGGCCAAGGACCAGCGGCGACGCTGGAGACCTTCAGCCGCCTGTGTTGTCATGGGCAATTCCGGAGGGCGGAAATGTGTGTTCATAGCTACCTCATATCACAGAATTATCATTTTGTGGAGAGACCGCCGTCCACCCCTTGGCCTGCCCCCGGCCCCAGGTGAGCTGGCGTTTTATGAATTGGCGGGTGGCAATTTTGGCCAGCGCTACTGCCTCGTCAAGCCCGATTTCCTTGCGTAAATGCCGGATGAGTTCGCCAACACCAATGGCGCGCATCATGGGCAAGGAACTGTCCAGATTGGTTAACGGTTTTACTTCTCGCAAGGCTCCGGCCGCAATCATCTGGTCAAAGCGGGCGTCGGCACGGGCGTAAAGCTCTTCGCGCGGCACCTCGACCATCAGGCGCTCAACGTCTACGCCAGACAGGAACGCCTGTTGCTGTGCCTGTCCTTGCCAATGCAGAAGTGACTTTCCCGTGCCTTCGATGACTTCCAGTGCCCGCCCAATGCGTTGCCGGTCGTTGGCTTTGAGCCTTGACGCGGCAACGGGATCAAGGCGCTGCAACTCCGCATGAATATCGCCTGCAAAGCTACGCCATTTCTCGCGGATTTCTGGCGCGATCACCGGCACCTCGGCAAGGCCCTGCTCCAGCGCCATGAAATAGAGCCCGGTACCACCTGTAACGATTGGCAAAAGTCCGTGAGCCCAGGCCTTCGTGATTTCGCGGCCGGCATCCGCCAGCCAGGCCGCAACCGAATAGGGTTCAAGGCCTGAAACGTGGCCATACAGGCTGTGGGGAGCCTGCATCAATTCGGCATCCGTTGGCCGTGCCGAAAGAATGCGGAGCTCCCGGTAAACCTGCAGCGCATCGGCATTGATGATGACACCACCCCGCTCGCGCGCCAGCCTAAGTGCCAAAGCAGACTTGCCGCTGGCCGTGGGGCCTGCAATAAGCAGCGCTGATTTGGTTTTGACCTGGTTCATCATGACATCCGTTCTCGTTCTCATAGCAGCCCCACACTCCAACGCAATAAATGAGGACGTGCTCTCGCTTGTGGGTGCCAAGCCCAATTGGCTTGCACAAGGCGATGCCGCTGAATTTGTCGCGCCTCATGACCTAGT
>JANMPF010000142.1:0-1633 GCA_031369725.1 Rhodobiaceae bacterium
TCGATTGCTGCTTCCTGGGCCAGGATGTGGCTATCGAACGCCAAGCGGTCAGAAAGCTTCACGCCTTTGATGCCGTGGGCTTCAAACCAGATGTGCCAGTCTTCTTCCGCTGTATAGACATAGAGCAGCTTGTGCTTTTTCAAATCTTGCGGGGTTTTGATGGCATTTGGCCCCTGCAGGAATTCCGGTGCACAAACCGGTGCGAGGAGCGAGCGAAACAGCGGGTGATAGTAGTGCTGAGGTGATTTGTTGCGGGCAAGTATGAAGCCTGCATCAACATTCTTTTCGTCAAAGTCCCAATCGAAATAAGACGTCGACATGCGGATTTTCATGTCGGGGAAGCGCCGTTCAAAATCATGCAGGCGCGGGATCAACCATTTGAGGGCAACCGTTACATAAACCTGAATGATGAGTTCATTGTCGTTGGCGGCAGGGCGCAAGGCACGGGTTTGGCTTTCGATTTGATCGAAAGCTTCACGGATGGCAGGATAATAGACATGGCCTGCCTGGGTGAGTTCGGCGCGTCTGGCGTCCCGGCGGAAAAACTGGATGCCCAACCGTTGCTCCAGGGCTTTCACCTGGTGGCTTACAGCCGAGCGGGTTATACCCAACTCGCCTGCCGCCAGCCTGAAACTTCCCAGCCGGGCCGCGGCTTCAAAAGCGGTCAAGGCACGGAGTGGGGGGAGGTCGCGTCTGGCCAAAATACTTCACCAATGGGATATTTCAGGGTTTCATAGCATCACTGAATTCCACAAAGTAAGGCAAATATCAATGTTGAATGGTGAATATTACTCACCTCACTTACAAAAATTGAAGCCTTTGCAAAACAGCGCAAAATTGGCACATTGGCAGGTGAATTCTGGAGCATAATCATGAGCGTTGTTGAAGACCTTTCCAAGCGCCGTGGCGGCAGGGATGCCCGGCGAGCCTTACGGGCGCGCGCCATTCCGATGAGCGAGGCGGCAGTCCGCCCCGGCATGGAAGGCGGGCGATACAAACCTCTTTCCCAACGCGACATGGAACGCATTCATGAGGCGGCGCTGACGCTTTTGGAAACCGTGGGTTTTGGCCAAGCCATTCCAAGCTGCATTGAAGCGATGACGGCACGCGGCTGCCGAATGAATGACCGAGGCCGCCTGCTGATCCCCCGCTCGCTCACGGAAGATATTCTGGCGAGCTGTGCGCGCGGATTTTATTTGCATGGGCGCGACGAGCAGCACGACATGCTGCCCACAGGCAACAAGGTATATTTTGGAACGGCTGGGGCTGCGGTGCATGTGGTTGAACCGGAAACCCGCAGCTACCGTGAATCACTTTTGGTTGATCTCTATGATGCGGGGCGCATTGTTGATACCTGCGAGCATATTCATTTCTTCCAGCGCTGCCTCACGGCGCGTGACATGATCACCGGGCATGATCTCGATATCAACACCATGTACGCCTGTTTGGCTTCCACGCAAAAGCATGTGGGCACCTCAATGGTTGACCCTGCCCATGTGGATGAATGCCTGGCGATGCTGCACCTCATTGCGGGGGGTGAAGACAAATGGCGCGAACGGCCATTCGTTTCGCAGTCCAATTGCTTTGTTGTGCCACCGATGAAATTTGCCGAGGACGCCTGCCGCTGCCTGGA
>JANMPF010000174.1:0-3848 GCA_031369725.1 Rhodobiaceae bacterium
ATGGGGTTAAGGCCGCAGACTTTCAGCATCACCATGTCGCGGGCAAATTGATGGCTGAGTTTAGGGTCGACCATGGCGTGCCCGCCATATTTCACAACAATCACCTGGTCATCGTAGCGCTGCAGAAACGGCAGGGCTTCCGAAAGGATGCGGGCCGTTTCAGGAATTGGAATGTCTGTCATGGCGTTTAGTTCCCAACACTCATTTTGGGGCCTTATAGGGCAAAAGCCCGGCTTGCCAAGAATGAACTTACAGCAGCCCTGCGATTTCAGCGCGCAGCTGGTCCAAGCCGGTAAATTTATCGCTCGATGTGGCATGAATGAGCGGAAAGGCGGCCGCCCGCTTTTTCACCGCGGCTTCGGTTTCGGCAAAAACCTTTTCAACTTCAGCCGGCTTTAACTTGTCGATTTTGGTCAAGACAAGCTGATAGGCAACGGCGGATTCATCGAGGAGGTCAAACATTTCCTCATCGGCTGCCAGGACGCCGTGGCGGGAATCAATCAGCACAAAAGCGCGGGTGAGGCCGGGGCGGCCACGCAGGTATCCCCGCAGCATGGATTGCCACTTCTTTACTTCCTTCTTGGGTGCCTTGGCATAGCCATAGCCCGGCATATCAATGAGGGTGAGCCTGCCCGCAATGTTGAAAAAATTCAGTTCCCGGGTGCGGCCTGGCGTATTGGAGGCACGCGCCAGTTCCTTCACGCCGGTGAGGGCGTTGATGAGCGATGACTTGCCCACATTGGAGCGGCCGGCAAAGGCAATTTCAATGCCACTGGCGGGCGGCAATTGGTGGAGTGCTGCTACCCCCAGCATAAATGTGGAAGGAGCGGAAAACAGTCTCCGCCCCTCGAGGAGCTGGTCGTCGTTGAAGCGGCCGGTCACGAACCTTGCGGCTTCTTCTTCAAGAAGGGCAAACTGTCTTTGATGTTGCCCAACAGGTCAAGGTCAACACCATTGCGCTTCATGATCACCGATTGCTGCAGGATGGATAGCGAATTGCTCCACGCCCAGTAGATCACCAGGCCAACCGGGAAGCTGCCAAGCATGAAGGTAAACATGATGGGCATCCAGTTGAACAGGCTTGCCTGCACTGGATCAGGCGGGGCGGGATTGAGGCGCATTTGCACCCACATGGTTATGCCCATCAGGACTGGCCAAATGCCCAAATGCAATAGCTGGGGGGGTGACCACGCGATCAGGCCGAACAGCGTAAACAAGTTGGTTGGATCGGGCGACGACAGGTCATGCACCCAGCCAAAGAATGGCGCATGGCGCAATTCGATGGAGGTGAGAATAACCTTGTAGAGCGAGAAAAATACCGGAATTTGAACGACAACCGGCAAACAGCCCGAAATTGGCGAGACCTTCTCGCGCTTGTAAAGCTCCATCATGCCTTGCTGCTGCTTGGCCTTGTCATCGGGGTAAAGTTCCTTGAGCTTGGCCATTTCCGGCTGCAGCTTTTTCATTTTGCTCATGGACGCAAAAGACTTGCTGGCGAGCGGAAACACCGCAAGCTTTACCAGAACGGTGGCTACCAGAATGGCGATGCCAAAGTTGCCAACAATGCTTTTGATGAATTCCAGCAGGATGAACATGGGCTTGGTGATGAATTCAAACCAGCCCCAGTCAATCATCAGGTCAAACTTCTTGATATGATATTTTTCACCAATGGTCTGGATGGCTTTTACAATCTTGGCACCGGCAAAAAGCTGGTCCTGATAGGTGGCTGTCGCACCGGGTTGCACCACAATTGCATCGCGTGAAAGATAGTCGGTCTGGTAGATATCGCGGCCTTCCACCAACTTGTGCTGGAATGTCGCGGTAATGGCGCGGGCTTGTTCTGGAATAAGCGCTGCGGCCCAATATTTATCGGTAAAGCCAACCCAGCCACCATCGGAATCAACTTTCACAGGCTCATTGTCCTTGATGGCAGCAGCGTATTTCACTTCCTGTAATTTATCGCCAAGGTAGCCCAGCATGCCTTCATAGAATACCCAGTAGCCGGCAATTTTCGGTGTGTCCTGGCGCTGAACGCGGGCATAGGGAATGAGGGCAATGGCGGCAGTCGAATTGTTCACAACACTTTGAGTCACGGTAAACACATATTGGTCGTCAATGGAAATTTGGCGCGTGAACACAAGGCCGGCACCATTGTCCCACGTCAATGTCACAGGCTTGCCCTGGCCAAGCACGGCTGCGGCATCTGCCGTCCACACGGTTTTGGCATCGGGGAGTTTGGCAGTCGTGCCCGTGGCGCCCACAACGCCCTGTTCGGCAAAAAACGCGTTGGGCGAACCATTGGGTGACAGAAGTGTAATGTTCGGGCTTTTGGGGTCAATGGTTTCCTGGTAACGAACCAACCGCAGATCGTCTATTTGTGCGCCGGTCAGGTTGATCGAACCTTCCACATCAGGTGTATCAATTTTCAGGCGAGGGCCGGCGCCCAAGGCTTTTTCACGGGTGAGGGCTGGAACTGCCTGACCGGGAACCTGTACATCGCCACTCGCAGTTGTCGCTGGCGTGGTGGTTTGGGCAATTTCGGCTTGTTTCCTGGCTTTTTCGGCAATGGGTCCAGCATAGAAATATTGCCAGCCGAAAATAATCGCCATCGACAACACGATTGCCAGAATGAAGTTCTTGTTGGTCAGGTCATTCATCATTTACCCTTGTCAGCCACTTCATGTGGCGTCCGATGCAGCCGCTTCAAGGCGCTGCCGAGATCTTTTTGCAAATCCGCGAAGTTCCGAGTTGCCGTTGCCATGCGGCCAATCAATACATAGTCAAAACCGGCTCGTACCTGGTCAGCAAGATTGAGCCTCACAATTTCACGCATGCGGCGCTTGGCGCGGTTGCGTATTACCGCATTACCAATTTTCTTGCTGCATGTAAAACCAACGCGTGGGCCAGCTTCGTCCAACCTGTTGCGCGCCTGCACGACCATGCCAGGGGTGGCTTGCGACAATGCTCTTGCGGCGGCAACAAAATCCTGCCGGCGCTTGAGATGTTCCATTGTCTTGCGGTCAAGCCGAGAGCCGCTTGCGGCCCTTGGCGCGGCGGCGGGTAATCACATTGCGGCCACCAACTGTCGCCATGCGGCTGCGGAATCCATGCCGGCGTTTGCGAACGAGTTTGGACGGTTGGTAAGTGCGCTTCACAATAAGTCTCCGTATTTCTTTAAAACGTCCTTAAAACACCTGCATTTTCAAATACATAGTCCATCGCTTGTAAAAGCTGCAGAAGTGCCAGTAGGGAAGGATTTTTGTCTCTTCAATCAGTTGAGGCGGGTTATAAGAGCAAAGCTGCGGGAAAGTCAACGTTTGAGCCCAAGCCGTGAGCGCTGCGGCCTGAATTGTTCTCACAAGGCAGTGAGAGGGGCTTTCCACAAGCGCCTGATTGCTGCAAGACTCAACGTTCCAATAATAAAGTGGTTTGCCCGTGTCCGACCCAGCCAGTGACCAAAATTCGCCCCGCAGCCTGAGCCGCTGGATTCCCCTTGCCCTCATTATTTGCCTGATGGTTGCAGCCTATGCCTTTGGCCTGCAGAAAAATCTCAATTTGCAAACCATTGCGGCAAACCGCGAACAGTTGCGCGACTACATTACCAACAACTGGATCATGGCGGTTCTCATTTACGCGGCGGTATATACCATAGCGGTTGCCCTGTCATTTCCAGCAGCGGGTCTTCTTACCGTCATTGGCGGGTTATTATTTGGTTGGGTTACCGGTGCGGTTACCACGGTGTTCTCGGCAACGCTCGGGGCAACCATCATTTTCCTTGCCGCCAAGACGTCGCTCGAAAAAATCCTTTCACGCAAGTCCGGACCGCTTTTAACAAGGGTGAGAGACGG